>CAIWPS010000779.1 GCA_903914615.1 uncultured beta proteobacterium
ATATCTGCGTCTGGCCGCCATAAGTGCGCGCCTTCCAGACCAGTTCCGCCGGCATCGCCGCAGTAAGAAAACGCAAGTGTGAAAGCGCAACTGTGAACCGCGAGGGAGATGCGATGCAGGACGAATTACGGAAGCTGCTCAAGGAAGAGTTATCGCTGCGGGATAAGGTTGACGCCAAAATTCGCAGCTTGTATGTGCGAGGCGCCAGAGCGCGCTACTCGACGTTCAGCTACAGCGTGGTGGTCGAAGTGATCGACGTGAGCCACGACGGCCGGGTGAAGATCTGCAACCTCGAGACGGGAAAGATGCGTTGGGTCGACGGGCGCTCGCGTGACCTGGTCTGGCTCGCGGGTCCGGTTGTGTTGTGGCCTGGCGTGGCGTCGACAGAGGGTGCGTCGGCAGCTGAGCAGGCGGTGCAGAGATGACGCCGCGTCGGATCATCCTGCTGGTTGGACATCAGGAAGAGCAGCTGGGGCCGCGGCGCTTCTTCCTGGAGACTCGGGGCTTTCGTGTGCTGACGGCGACGACGTTGCGTGATGCGCTCAATGCGGTGGTGCGCAATGACGTGCGCGTGGCTGTGGTCGACCTGGAGTTTGAGGAAGGCAACGGCGTGCAACTCGGGCTGAGCCTGGTCACGATGCTGCGTGAATGGAGCGCCGACGTTCGCACTGTGCTGGTTACCAGGGTAGACAAAGGAATCGCGCATCCGGCCGAAGCGCTTTTGTTTGCCGGACCGCAGCTGAACTTTGAGCTGATCGAGCGCGTCAGGGTGCTGTCGGGTCGGAAGCGCGGGCCGAGACGCGTTGAGGGTGCTATCAGGGTGGTTGCTGCAGGGGGCGTCGTATGCGCGAGCTGATGGACTTCACCGAAAGCTACCCTGCGCCCGAGGCCACGGCGGACGGCGCGGTGGGTGCGGTGAGTGACGACAGGCCGCCGGCTGGAACGCCGTGTGCGTGGTGTAAGCAGTTCGGCCATTGGTGTCAGGCAAAGATCTACTTCCGCGACCAGGAGCTCGGCGTGGATGCGGAGATCTGCATTCCGTGCTTTGAGGGGCGTGACTGCGATGTGGTGATTGCAAAGCTGCAGTCGATAGAAGACAGCCTGCAGCGGTTCGCGAATCCATGCCAGCCGGTGCGGTCGGTGATACCGGTCGACCGAGCCAAGCGGATCGTCGTCGATGAGCCGGTGAAGCTGCTGCGGAATGGTAATGGCACTGGCAGGGCCATTGGGCGGGTGCTGTTGGCGACCCTCGGCGGGCCGAGAAGCGAGAAGCGAGAGGCCGAGGCCGCGATCAGGCGCGAGCGCTATGCCCAGCCGGAGCGGACGGCGCCAGTCGAAGAGTTGGAAGAGCTTTTGGCAGTTGGGCCAGTCAGGGTCGTGAAGGAGAAGAGGATGCCTGGGCCGATTTCGGAAGAGGTAATTTTGCAGATTCAGAGCGCTCCGGAGAACGAGAGCACGAACGCCCTGGCCAAGCGCCTGGCGGTTGCTTACAACACGGCATACAAGTACCGCAAGCAGACAGCGAAGGCTCGCAGGAAGCCTGGCAGCGCACTGGCGAAGCAAGGGCCGCAAACAACCGGAGTGCCGATCGACATTGTCGCCGTCGGCGAGCGCATCCAGGCGCTGGCCACGCCGCTGCCGCAGACGATTGAGGGGCACGTTTCGCTGTCGATTCCGCAGGAGCGGCTGGATGCATGGTGGGGGCGGCTGGCTCCGGAGAAGAAGCTGCAGCTCGCCCTGGCTGAAGTTGGGCTGTGAGTCATGGCGAAGCGCGAGTGGGATCTGACGAGCACGCATTCTCTCGAGGCCGCGGCGGAGTGGCTGCGCAAGAAGTCGGGTGCGCTGATCGTCTTTGTCATTCGACCAGGCGACGGGGCGCTGGCGGCCGATCCGCTGCTCGATGTGGTGGATGTGCATGACCGGCTGGGGGATGGGGATACGCCGAAGCTGCTCGGACGGCTGAAAGAGATTAGGGACGAAGAGCGGTCGATGGTTTTGAAGAGGGAGGCGAAAAAGCGATGAGCCTGGACTACAGCATCCTTCAGACGCTAGACGCGCTCGATCAGCTCCGTCACGTTGCGGAGTATCTCGCGGGGCAGTTTAGGCGGGATATGACGCGCAGTGATGCCGTTGCGCACTTGCAGGCGCGGGCGATCGTTTCGCGCGTACAGGCTGAGGTTTTTTGGATGGCGAAGAAGTTGGTTAGCAGGAACGAGGGGAAGCATGGCAGCTAAGTCGTCGATTGAATGGACAGACGCAACGTGGAACCCGATACGGGGGTGCAGTCGTGTGAGCGAAGGTTGCCGGCATTGCTATGCCGAGAGGATGGGTTCGCGCTTCAGCGGCGATGGGCAAGCATATAACGGGCTGGCGGTGATGCAGCACGGAAAGCCCCATTGGACGGGGCATATTGAGTTTGTTGAGGGGCATTTGCTGGACCCGCTGAAGTGGGGTCCGGTTATAGAACACGCAGAAGGATGTTCGGGGCTACGGATGCGAGGCCGCCGCACCTGCAATTGCGCGACACGCCCGCGCCGGATCTTCGTTAACTCGATGTCTGATCTCTTTCATGAGAACGTGACTGATGAAATGCGAGACAAGATCTTCGCGGTGATGGCGCTGTGCCCGCAGCATACCTTGCAGGTGCTCACGAAGCGGCCGGCGAGGATGCTGGAGTATTTCACCACAGATGGCGTTTGGCACCACATCAAGATTGAGGCTGAATCAATTGCTCGACTTCGCAAAATGCCGATTTACTGGAGCGCGCACCGATCGCCTGAATGGCTTGACCATGTCTGGCTGGGTGTGAGCGTCGAGGATCAGAAGACCGCTGACAAGCGCATCCCGCTGCTATTACAGACTCCGGCGGCGGTGCGGTTCATCTCCGCTGAGCCGTTGCTTGGGCCTGTTGATTTGACGGTTCTTCGTCGTGCGCCGAGTGACTTCGATCGTGCGATGCCAGGATTTGATCGGTGTAAGGACTTCTACAGTGACGCTCTCAATGGTTTCAACGGAGTGTTGATGCATGACGGCAAATGCTTCGAAGAGCCAGAAGGTTCGATGTCTGCACTCGACTGGGTGATCTGCGGCGGCGAGAGCGGCCCTGGGGCGCGTCCGATGCATCCGGAGTGGGCTCGCGGTCTGCGCGACCAGTGTGAGGAAGCTGGCGTGCCGTTCTTCTTCAAGCAGTGGGGTGAGTGGATCGCGTGGGAGCCTGAGCAAGAGCCTTGCTGGAAATCGCAGTACGGCAAGAGTGAGGATGCGCACGCACTGTTTCCGGAGAACATTGCCGACGATCCGCCGGGATGGGATTGCGGACTCGGATACGACGAGGAAGATGCAGCCGCGTTTCAGCGCGTCGGCAAGCATGCTGCTGGCTCGCTGCTCGATGGCCTTGAGTGGAAGCAGTTTCCGGAGGTTGCGCGATGAAGGCGTTGAGCGTGCGCGCGCCTTGGTGGTGGCCGATTCTTCACCTCGGTAAAGACATCGAGAACCGCGACTGGGCAACTGGCTTTCGAGGTCCTGTGTATTTGCATGCAAGCAAATTCTGGAAGGTCAGTGAAGTCAGCGAGGACTGGGAGGACGTGAAGAACATAGCTGCCCGCGCTGGGGTGACCGTGCCCTATATGGGCAAAGCGGAAACGGAGGCAATGCGAGATGCCGGCGGCTGCATCGTCGGCCAGGTCGACATCGTGGGCTGTGTGAGCAGCAGTAACAGTCCCTGGTTCTTTGGCAAGTACGGATTCGTTCTGGCGAATCCGGTAGCGTTCGAGCGTCCGGTCCCGTTCAAAGGGGCGCTCGGCTTCTTTGAGGTTGCAGATGGAATTGAGGTGGTGCGATGAAGGTGATGAAGCGAAGTCTGGCGGCGTTTGCAATGCCGGCGGTGTGTTTGCTTGCGGGCTGCGTGCGCAAGCAGGTTGTGGTGCAGCCCTGCGCGTTGTCCGCGCCGGCGAAGATCGTGGCCAGCGTGCAGCCTCCGGTGCCGCCGGCGCTGCCGGAGGCCTCGGTGTGCCCTGCCGGGTTCACGCATGTGGCGACGGTCAAGCGCAGCTCGGGAGAGTCGGCGCATCCAGGCGTGCTCTTTGTGCAGGTTGGCGATGTGTGGCTGGTGTGTGTTGACAAGGGCAAGCCTGGAAGTGAGCGGGCGGCGGCAGGGATGCAGCGCAGGGATAACGCGCCGCCTGAGAAGTAATGACGCGAGCGGCGGCAGGAAGGAGAAATGCATATGTGGACGTGGAAGCAGGCGACTGGCGAGCTGGTCGACGGTGCGGGTGTGACGGTCGGGCGAGGCTACTCGGGCGATTGCGAGCACTATAACAATCCGGCTTCGCAGGAGATCCCCGGCGTGGGGCCGATCCCGCGCGGGCGGTATATCATCGGGAATTTTTTTGACGATCCAGGCGGCAAGGGGCCGGTCGTTTGCAGGTTGACTCCGATACCGCCGACGAACACGTTTGGGCGATCGGGCTTCATGATTCACGGGGACTCGGCCGACAACGATCACTCGGCTAGCCATGGGTGCATCGTGCTCGCGCATGCGCTGCGGGCAGCCATCAGCAGCAGTGGCGATTCGATTTTGGAGGTGGTGTAGTGAAGCTCAGCTACTGGTTCCTGTGCATCATCATGACGTTTCTGGCTTGGGCGTTTCGGGGCAACTTTGCCGCGCTCGTGACGCTCTGTGTGTTCTTTGTGGCTGCGATGATCCATGGCGTGATCACTTGGCAACTGGGTAAATAAACCGCTCGCTGTCAACCGGGGAAATCATGCAACAACTCAATTCAGGCTGTGCAGCCATGGCCTCGGGGGCGTGCTTTGAGTAACGACATTACTCCCGATGCGTGGAAGACGAAGTTAGGGAATTCGCCGGCGAAGACGGTGTTGGTAAAGATCTCTGAGGTGGCGAACGAGTCCGGCTTTGGTTGGCCTTCTCTGGCGCATATCTGCGACCGGACGGAATTGAGCAATCGGCAGGTGCAGCGGGTGCTTCAGGTGTTTGAGGAGATTGGTTTGATTGCAAGAACCAAAACGACCCTGCAAAGCGGCAAGGTGGTGCCGGCAATGCAGATTGCTTTGGAACTGCTGGGCAAGGATCTCCGCGTTGAGTTTCGCGCAGCCTTCCTGCGGGCGCAGAGTAAGTTGCCAGTTGAAGAAGGTGTCTCAGAGACAGTGGGTCAACCTGTCTCAGAGACATCGGAAAGTGTCTCAGAGACGCAAAAGGGTGTCTCAGAGACACATCCCCCACACCCCCTATATGGAGGAACCGCTATAGAACCGTCAGGGAACCAACCCCCCTACCCCCCACGGGGGGAGAGTGAGTTTTCTCTCCACCCGTTGCTTTTGCATCACGCAGCCGACGAAGTGATGCGCGCCTGCGGTTGGACGGTCGAGGGTGACAGGCGGTTGAGGAATGCCGTGCTGGCACAGCTCAGGCTGGCGTCGATGCAGGGCGAGGCGCTGCCGCTGGCCTCGGCGCGGATGATCTGCGCGTGGGCGGAGCACCTGGATGCCAGCGCCGAAGGGCTACTGCGGGGCTCGCCGTACGGGCCAAAGAAGTTTATCGGCCTGGGGAAGTGGAACGACCGCGACTCGTGGCACTGGGACACGCAGAAGCTGGACAGGCGGCGAGATGCCCGCGTGGGCATGTGGCAGGGGGCGAGATGAGCGAGAACGTGCAGGATGCGCAGGTCGACCAGCTGGAGGCTGCGTGCGAGGTTGCGGCGGCGCAGTTCGCGGGTGGCATGGAGATTGCGGTGATCGCCGAGGAATGGGACCGGGATGAGAACTGGGTTGTCAGCGCTATCCGCCGGGCGCTGCTCAAGTTCATCCCGGCTCGTGAGGGAGGGCTGAAGCGCTCGAGGACGGAGCGGCAATCGGCGAAACGGGCGGAGGAGACGAGGATCGGCGAGTTGCAGCCAACCCTGCCTTTGCCTGCTGCGCTGCCAGGGCGAATGCTGCCTGCGAAGAAGGTGCTGGGCTATGCGGAGAACGGGTACAGGGTGGGCGAGAGCCATCACAATACCCGTATCTCGGACGAAGTGGTGGACAGTATTCGTGAGATGCATGAGGAAGGCCGGAAGACGATACCGGAGATCGCCGAGGAGCTCGAGCTGCCGTTTGGGACGGTGGCCAAGATATGCGCGTACCAGCGCCGTGCGACACCCGCGGTGCGGTTCAAGAGGGTGCAGCAATGAGTGAGAAGATCACGCCGAAGATGGGTTTGTTCGTCGCCCGGTACCTCATTCACGGGAACGCGACGCTGGCTGCGAAGGAGGCGGGCTACGCGGGAGCTAGCGCGCATGTGACGGGCGCCAAGTTGCTAAAAAATGCTAAGGTTGCGGCGGCTATCGCGGAGCGCAAGGCCCGACAGAATGAGCGGTTGGAGCTCACTGCAGACAAGGTGCTGCGGGAGCTGATGAAGTGCGCGATCTGGGACATCCGCGACCTGTACGACGAGGCTGGAAATCTGCGCGCGATCACCGATCTGGATGAGATTACGCGTGCTGCGATTGCCGGGATCGATGTGGAGACGCGGGAAGTCGAGGTTACCGGACCTGCGGGGACGTTTGCGCGATCGGTTACGAGGAAGTTCAAGATGGTTGACAAGGTGCGTGCCCTGGAACTCCTTGGCAAGAACCAGAAGCTTTTCACGGATAAGCATGAGATCGAGGGCAAGCTGACGCTCGAAGAGTTGGTAGGCGGCGCGGCTTGAGGACGGCGGCGCAGTTGCGGATCCAGGAGTGGCGGCGCGACCCTATCCGGTTCGTGCGCGAAGTCTTCCATGTAGAGCCGGATGCGTGGCAGGCCGAGGGGTTGGAGTATCTCGGCACTCCAGGGCGCAAGCGGCTGGGGTTGAAGGCCTGCGCCGGGCCGGGTAAGACAGCCGCGATCGCGTGGGCTGGATGGCATCGGCTGCTGTGTTTCGCTTCGCCCAGGGAACATCCGAAGGGCATGGCGATCTCGATCACCGGCGAGAACCTGCGCGATAACCTTTGGGCAGAGATGGCGCGGTGGCAGAATGAAAGCCCGCTGCTGCTGCAGGCGTTTCAGTGGACGGCTTCGCGTATCTTTGCGAAGGAGCATCCGGAGACGTGGTTTCTGGCGGCGAAGGGCTGGCCGAAGTCCGCGGACCAGGAGACGATCGGGCGGACGCTGGCCGGGTTGCATTCTCGGTACCCGTTTTACCTCATCGATGAGAGCGGCGACATTCCGCCGAACCTGCTGCGCTCGGCCGAGCAGGGATTGACGAGCTGCGAAGACGGGCTGATTATTACGGCGGGCAACACGACAAGCCAGACGGGCCTGCTCTACGAGGTGTCGACACGGCTGCGCGGCGAGGAGCCGGGACAGTGGAAGGTGATCTCGATCACTGCCGATCCGGACGATCCGAAGCGGACTCCGCGCGTGGACATGGAATGGGCTCGGCAGCAGATTGCGACCTACGGGCGTGAAAATCCGTGGGTGATGGCGTATGTGCTGGGGCAGTTTCCGCCTGGCTCGATCAATGCGTTGCTGAGTGTAGAGCAGGTTGAGGCGGCGATGAAGCGGTCGCCGGCGCCGGGTAGCTTTGAGTGGGCGGAGAACCGGCTGGGCGTCGACGTGGCGCGATTTGGCGATGACCGGACGGTGTTGTTTCCTCGGCAGGGGTTAGCGGCGCAGCGGCCTGCGATCATGCGCCACGCGCGTGACTCAGCGGTCAGCGTGGACATTGCGAATCGCGCGATGGGGATGCGCAGCGAGCAGGAGATTGACCAGGCATTCCTTGACGACACAGTGGGCTGGGCGCATGGAGCAGTCGACGTGCTGCGGGCCTCGGGCTGGCCAGTGTATGCGGTGCAGTTCGATAAGCCGAGCGGCAACCCGCGCTACGTGAATATGCGCGCGCAGATGTGGATGGAGATGGCGGAGTGGATCAAGAGCGGCGGGTGTCTGCCAGAGATCCCGGAGATGATTCCGGAGCTGACCACGGTGACGTACTTCTTCCACAACGGCAAGTTCCAGATCGAGTCGAAGGACCAGATCAAGAAACGCCTGGGTCGATCGCCTGACCTGGCGGATGGGCTGGCGCTGACCTTTGCGTTGCCGGACTCGCCCGCGCGTCGTCAGGATGGGTTGCCGCGCGGCGATCGGGGCGGAGCTGGACGGCAACAGCAGGAGTATGACCCGTACGCGCGGATGAATCAATCATGAGATCGTACCCGTAACTTTTCGCGCGGGCAGCATACTTCGTTTCGTGCCTGAAGACATGATTCAAGTCGGAAAATGCAAGGCAGCGGTCCAAGTGGGTCAATGCTCGGCGGAGGTGCTGTTTGCCGACGTGGATTTCGAATCCCTGGTGAGCTTGTACGCGGCGGAAAGCCGGAGCAGCCTATTGCCGCCGGTATCGCCGAAGATTGCCCTGTATCGGCAGCTTGAGGCGGTTGGCGCGGCAAAGTGCTTTGGCGCGTTTTTGAACGGGTATTTGCGAGGGTTTGCGTTTGTGATTTGCGCACCGTTGCCGCACGACGGCCGCAAATACGCCGTGTGCGAAAGTCTGTTTGTTCACGTTGAAGCGCGGCGGTTCGGCCTGGGCGAGATGCTGATGGAAGCTGCCGAAGCGTACGCGATGGATCAGGGTTGTGAGACGATCCTGTACAGTGCGCCGGTAGGTAGCCGGTTTGCTCAACTGTTGTTTCTCCACGAGGACAAGTATTCGCACGCTGGTTTCACGTTTATGCGGAGGCTGGCGTGATGGAAAGCGTGTTGACGGCACCGGTGAATTATGCGGACGCGCACATGCGGGCTATGCTGGCCGCTCAGTCGCAGCCCCTCCAGGTGTTGCCTGTTGCGCCTGACCAGGCTTTGCAAAGGATCGCCGAGCTGGAGGCGATGATGCTGCGCTGCGAGCAAGAGGAAATCCCAACTGAGCATCTGTTCCATGCCGGCATGTACGCGCGCACGCTCACGGTTCCACCTCTCATGGTTGTTACCGGCAGCCTGACAAAGTGCCCGACGACGCTGATCGTTTCGGGAACGGGCTATCTGCTGGCTGGAGATGCATTGGTGGAGTTCGATGGCTATCGCGTCATCGCGGGAAGCGCAGGCCGCAAACAGGTGCTCGTTACCCGTTCGGAGGTCAAGGTCACTATGATCTTTTCGACGAAGGCAAAGACTGTCGAGGAGGCCGAGGCGGAGTTCACGAATGAACACGACAGGCTCCTGAGTCGCAAACAAGATGCAAACACCGTCGTCATGACGGGAGAGTGAGGGAGCGCATATGTCGGGAGCAGTTTCAGCGACGACAATCGCAGCGATCGCGGCGGGGGCGGCGGGGGTTGGTTCTCTGGCGTATGGGATTTATTCCGGAAACAAGCAGGCCGGCGTACAGAAGAAAGAGCTACAGAATCAGGAGCAGGCTCAGCAGGAGGCTGAAGCGACCCAGCTCAGCACAGAGCGGCAGAACGCGACGGCCGAGAATGCTGCGAATCAGAAATCGCCGGATGTGAGCCAGATACTGGCGCGCGCGGCGACGCAGGGGAACTCGGGCCTGAGTTCAACGATGCTGACAGGGCCTGGCGGCGTGAACACGGGAAACCTGAACCTGGGCAAGACTTCGCTGCTGGGGAGCTAACGGAATGCCTGAAGACTTTGCAGATATGCGGCAGAAGCTGATGGCGCGCATGGGTCAGATGAAGACGGAGCGCTCCAGTTGGTGGGGTCACTGGCAGGAGATCTCGACGTATCTGCTGCCGTGGAATGGCCGCTACTTTCGCCAGGACCGCGACAAGGGCATCCGACGCAACAATCAAATCTACGACTCGACCGGCATACGCGCTTTGCGCACGCTGGGCGCGGGCTTAATGGCCGGCGCGACGTCGCCGGCGCGGCCGTGGTTTCGGCTGGGAACGCACGACCCGGAGCTGAACGATGCGCAGCCTGTGAAGCTGTGGCTGAGCGATGTTGCCGAACGGATGCATTCGGTCTTTCAAAAGTCGAACACGTACCGGTCGCTTCATCAGATCTACGAAGAGATGGGCGCGTTTGGCACCGCTGCGAGCGTCGTGCTGCCCGACTTCAAGTCTGTGATTCACCACTACCCGCTGACCATCGGCGAATATGCGATTGCGTCCGACTGGCAGGGCCGGGTTGTCACGCTCTATCGCGAGCTCGAAAAGACGGTGAGCGAAACAGTTGCCGAGTTTGGTCTTGAAAATTGCTCGTCGACGGTGCAGTCGCTTTACTCGACTGGCCAGCTGGGTGTGTGGGTGCCGATCGTTCACGCGATCGAGCCGCGCAGTGACCGCGATCCACGCATGAAAGACGCGAAGAATATGCCCTGGGCAAGCTACTACTTTGAGCTCGGCGGCGAAAGTGGCAAGGTCCTGCGCGAGAGCGGCTTCAAGCAGTTCCCAGCGGTGGTTCCCCGGTGGGCGGTTGCCGGCGGCGACATCTACGGCAATTCGCCTGGCATGGAGGCGCTGGGAGACATCAAGCAGCTGCAGCATGAGCAGCTCCGCAAGGCGCAGGCGATCGACTATCAGACGAACCCCCCGCTGCAGGCGCCGGACAGCTTGAAGAATCGCGACGTAGAGCGGCTGCCTGGCGGCATCACGTTTGTTCCGGCGAACGGCAATCAGAAGATTGAGTCCGCCTTCAATGTAGAGCTTGATCTCGGCGGGCTGCTCGCGGACATCCAGGACGTGCGGGAGCGCATCCGGCAAAGCTTCTTCTCGGATATCTTCCTCATGCTGGCCAACTCGACGAACCCGCAGATGACGGCAACGGAAGTTGCGGAGCGTCATGAAGAGAAGATGCTCATGCTCGGGCCCGTGCTCGAGCGGCTGGACAATGAGTTGCTCTATCCGCTGGTCGAGACGACGTTCACGCATATGGTCGAGATGGGCGCGATTCCTCCTCCTCCGCCGGAAATGCAGGGAATGGATCTGAACGTCGAGTTCATCTCGATGCTTGCGCAGGCGCAGCGCGCAGTGGGCACCAACAGCGTGGATCGCTTCGTGGGCAGCCTGGGCACCGTGGCGCAGATGAAGCCGGATGTGCTGGACAAGTTCAACTCGGATGCCTGGGCCGATGCGTACAGCGATATGCTGGGCGTCGATCCGAAGCTGATTGTGGCCAACGATCAGGTTGCCATGGTCCGACAGTCGCGTGCGAAGGCGCAGGCGGCGCAGGCACAGATGGCGGCTGTGCAGTCTGCGAGCGCGTCGGCAAAGAATGTCGGCCAGGCGCAGGGAGCGGCGGGGCCGGGCTCGGACATCATGAACCTCTTCAGCGGGTATCAGTCGCCTGGCGCGACGGAGGTGCAGTGATGGTTTCGGTATCGCCCGTGTTGACGCAGGCCGAAGTTGAGACCGAGCAGATCATTGCGCTCGATCAGCCGGAGTTCTTTCCCATTGTGGTGGCGCGGGTTCGCTTTGCTCAGGGCAGCGCTGCCACGTATACGCGCTTTCGGCTGTCGCCGGCAGAGCGCCGGCTGATTGCCGAGGGCGGCGACATTCTTCTTTCACAACCCCACATCGGCGCACTGATGCCGATCGGGATACAGATCGCGCTGCCAGATGCGTATCCGGTCGCGGAATAGGGAGGGTCAATGGCAACGCTGATCAACATGGAGAACACAGCGGAAGAGGCGAAACAACAGGTCGATCCGAGCATGGTCAAGGGACCGAAGTATCCCTGGGGCTTGACGATCTCGCTCGACGATGACTCGCTGAAGAAGCTGGGAATCGACACGCTGCCGGAAGTGGGCACGGCGGTGATGGTCGTGGCGAAGGCGACCGTGGCTTCGGTAAGCGCGCGTCAGTCTGAAGGCGGGGAGAACTACCGTTGCCTCGATCTGCAGCTCACAGATATGCAGGTGAGCGGCACGCAGAAGGATAGGATGGGCCGCGCTACGGAAGCGCTGTACGGCAAAGCTAACGCTAGCTAATCTCGAGCGCTCACGCATCGTACCCGTAACTTTTTCTCTGCAACGCACAATCATCCGGTGAGCAACTACGATCCCACGGACCTCCGAGGACAGCAGGATGGAAAGCGTGAAGCGGATGCGCGGAAACGCATGGACCGCGACGCTGAGATTGCGGACCTGAAGTGGTTGATGAGTTCCAAGCGTGGCCGCCGCGTGATGTGGCGGCTGCTCGAGCTTTCCGGGCCATTCCGGCTTTCGTTCACGACGAACGCCATGCAGATGGCCTTCAACGAAGGCAACCGCAACCTGGGCAACCAGTTGTTCAGCGAAGTGATGACGTTATGCCCGGAGCTATATCCGGTGATGGTGAAGGAGCAACAGGATGAACGAGACGGCAACGGCAAACAATCCAACTGAAGCCAATGCCTCAGCAGCAGCGTCGACAAGCGCTGCTGCAACGGAGGCGTCCACGACGCTGCTGGCAACGGCCGGCAACGGGACGGACGACACCCAGCAGACGCAGACTACGCAGACTCAGACGCCGCCAGCGGCTGAGGAGAATGCGGACGGCACTTCGAAAGCGGAAGAAACCACAACCACCGGCGCGCCCGAGAAGTATGAGTTCACAGCGCCCGAGGGTACGGCATACGACCCCGCGATTCTGGATGCTTTCGCAGGAGCGGCCAAAGAGGCCAATCTGACGCAGAATGCGGCGCAGAAGCTGATCGAGAAGATGGCGCCAACGCTTGCCGCGCGCCAGGCCGATCAGGTGAAAGCAGCCCATAACGAGTGGCTGGAAACATCGAAGGCGGATAAGGAATTCGGCGGCGAGAAGCTGCCTGAAAACCTTGGCGTGGCCCGCAAGGCGCTCGATGCGTTCGCTACTCCGGAGCTGTGCAAACTGCTGGACGAAACCGGCCTGGGGAATCATCCGGAAGTGATCCGGATGTTTTTCAGAGCTGGCAAGGCGATCAGCGAGGACAAGTTTGTGGGAGGCAACCAGGCCGGGGGCGGCAAGGCGAATCCTGCGAATGTTCTCTACGACAAAACCCCCGCAGGGAAAGGATAGTGGAAGATGCCGAATCTTATTGACATTGCAAAGTCGTTCGATCCGCAGGGCAAGGTCGCCGTGGTGGCCGAGCTGCTCAACCAGTCGAACGAAATCATCCAGTACATGAACTTCATCGAAGGCAACCTGCCGACGGGCCACAAGGGCGTCGTTCGTGCCGGTCTGCCCAGCGTGACGTTGCGCCGGTTCTACAAAGGTGTTACGCCGTCCAAGTCTGGCCGCGACACGATCGAGGATGTCTGCGCGATGCTCGAAGGCCGCAACGAGATCGACAAGGATCTTGCTGACCTGAATGGCAACGCTTCCGCGTTTCGCATGTCGGAAGGCCTGTCCTTCATGGAATCCATGAACCAGAGCTTCTCGCAGCAGGTGATTTACGGTGATACGTCCGCGAACAAGGACGGGATTCTGGGCCTGGCGCCGCGCTACAACGCGATCGCCGGCGCCACCAATGCGCAGAACATCATCAACGCCGGCGGCTTCGGCAGCGACAACACTTCGGTGTGGCTGGTCGTCTGGGGCGAGAACACCGTCACGGGCATCTACCCGAAAGGTTCGAAGGCTGGCCTCACGCAGGAAGACCTGGGCGTGATCGATGCGTTCGATGGTTCGCAGAATCGCTTCCGCGCGTATGCCGAGCTCTACCAGTGGAAGTTTGGCCTGCATGTGAAGGACTGGCGCTATGCGGTGCGGATCGCCAACGTCGACGTAAGCGACCTGGTGAGCCAGACCGCTACCCAGGCGAACACGGCGGCGACCTGGCTGCCGATCCTGATGATGAGAGCCTTCTCGCGCATTCCGTCGATGGGCATGGGAACGGCGACGTTCCTGGCCAACCGCACGGTGAAGGAGATGCTGTCGGTCGCGGCCGTTCAGAAGACGATCTACGGTCTCAAGATGGAGGAGGCCGGCAACCAGTTTGGGACGGTGACGGCTGGCAGCGTGGCGGGACAGGGTAACGGTATTCGCGGCGGCCAGCTCAAGTTCTTTGGCGTACCGGTGCTTACCGTCGACCAGATCCTGCTCAGCGAAGCCGTCGTCTCGTAATCGGTGGCGTGATTGGCATCGGGTTCGAATCGCGCTGTTGTCTCATCAGCAGCGCGATCCAAGGGTTATCGATTCACAACCAATAGAATGGAGAGTTCGATGGGAATGCTTGATTCGGCACTTGTATTTTCAGAAGGGCAGGCGGTGACCGCAACGGGCGACACTGCGAGTACGAACGTGTACCAGTCTGCGAATGCCAACCTCGGCGACGAAGGCTTGACCGGCGAGAACCTGTGGTTGCAGGCGTTCTGCAGCACCACGGCGACGTCTGGCGGCTCGGCAACGGTTCAGGCCGTGCTGCAGGACTCCGCTGACGGCGTGACGTATGCGGACGTTGTGGCGGGTCCCGCGGTCGCGGTAGCGAACGTTGTGGCCGGGAAGGCGCTGCTGCAGGTGCAGCCGCCTCCAGGGACACGTCAGTACCAACGTGTCGTCTGGCGCATCGGAACGGCCGCGCTCACGGCGGGCAAGTTCGATGCGTACATTACCAACACCCTGCAGCGCAACATCGCACAGCCTTCCGGCTTCACTGTGTCGTAGCTGGACTGATTTGACGGACTGAGAGACGGCCGCGGCCAAACCGGGCGGCGGCCTTTTCTGGGTGTATGTAGAGCGTGAACGTAAGGACTGGGTGAGTCGGATGGAAGTGAAAGCGATTCGGACGTGTTTTGTCGGCAGCTATCGCGAGACTGGCGAGCAATTCGACTACGACGGGCCTATGAATACCAACTTGCAGCCTCTGAGTGGCAAGTGGCCCAGCAAAGCAGTGCAGGCTGCGCAGGCGCTTCAGGCCGCGCAGTCGAAAGCGCCGCAGACGGGGTTATCTGAGCCAGCGGAACCCGTGAACAGGTAAGCGCCGGAAACGCTATCCACGGGGCTGAGGATTGCCGCCCTTGGCCCCGTTTTACTGCAACGAGCGAGGAGCGAGATGAGCAGCGAGGTTACGATCTGCAACATGGCCCTGGGGCACTTGGGCGATACGGCGACGATCGCGAGCATCAGCCCCCCGGATGCGTCGGTCCAGGCGCAGCTCTGCGCGAAGTTTTATCCTGCTGCGCGCAATGCACTGCTCGAAATGTACGCGTGGGGGTTCGCGACGCGGCGTGCGGTTCTTGCGCTTCTCGATCTGCCCGATATAGCGGGAGAATGCCAGAGCTGGCGTTTTGCGTATGCGTTGCCGGCGGGGATGCTCAATGCGCTGGCTGTGCAGCCGAAGGATGCCCCGAGCGACTATGAGGCGTGGTTTGGGCCGGTCGACAGGGATCACTTTCCGCCATATCCGCAAGGTTATCTTCCAGTACCGGGCGCGCCCCTTATCGTTCCCCAGCCGTTTGAACTTGAAACCAGCGCCGATGGCACCGAAGTGTTGCTGACCAATGTGCCGTGCGCACTCTTGCGCTATACGGTGCTGGTCACAGACGCAACCAAATTCAGTGCGCTGTTCAAACTCGCCCTGAGCTGGCTGCTGGCGTCGATGCTGGCTGGCCCGATCCTCAAGGGAGATGCGGGCATGCAGGCCGGGGAGCAGTGTCTGGCGATGTTCAACACGTTTGAGGCGAAGGCAGAAGCAAGCGATGCCAACCAGCGCAAGACGAACGTTCAGCCGGCAGTGAGCTGGATACGGGGACGCTGATGCCGAAAATGCGAAATTACTTCCGCTCGTTTGCCGGCGGAGAGATCAGTCCGGAGATGTTCGGGCGTATCGACGACGCGAAGTTTCAGACGGGCGCGGCGACGGTGCGCAACTTCATCACTACGCCTACGGGCGCGGCGAAGAACCGGCCCGGTTTCGCGTATGTGAGCGCGACCAAGGGCAATGGCGTGGCGCGGCTGATCCCGTTCACATACTCGGCCGAGCAGACCATGGTGGTCGAGCTGGGCAACCAGTATGCACGCTTTCATACGATGGGCGAGACGCTGCTCTTCGACAGCGCAGACGCTGTGCCGTGGCGGGCGCCGTCGCCTGCGCTGACCTATACGCTGACCACGCCCGCGGTGTTTACCTGGACAGCTCACGGGCTGACCACCGGGCAGGCGATCCGGTTTTACGCGCCGAACAACTCTTCGGGCCTGCCGATCCCGACAGGCTTGCAGCTCGCATACACCTACACCGTCAATGTGCTGGACGCGAACACCTTCCAGATCCTGGATGGAGGAAATGCGGTGGCTCTAGGCGGCGGCAGCGGCGGCGGCTCCTTCACACCGTACACTGGAACGGGCACCGCGAACGTGAGCGCGACGGCGTATGCCAGCAGCCTTGATATCGAGTATTCGAATATCCTGGGCGGCCTGGCCAATGTCGCAGTCGGACCGGGCGTGGCGACCCTGAATGCGACGATCGCCGCAAGCGTGGTTAAGACGGGCGGCGGATTCTGCAGCATCGCCTTTCAGTACTCGACGAACGGCACGACCTGGATAACGTTCCGCACGGCTACGGCAAGCCTCACGACCGCAGTGTCGGTGTCTATCCCGATCACGAACCTCGACACGCTGCAGCTGCGCGTGATGGCCTCGTGCTTCACCGGAGGCGCAGGCGAGGGTGCGGAGGGAGTAGCTGGCGGCGGCCCTGGATCGGGCGCGACCGCCAGTGGGGCTGCGTCGATCTCCGCGTGGAGCATCGATGTGCCGACTGGAGGCAGCTCGGGGACATTCGCGCCGATCGAGGCCTACCTCTACTATTCCGCCGGCGCTGTCGCCTCCTACGGCGGCAACTACTACGCGGCCGTGGTGAGTGACACCGGCGGCATCACGACTCCCGGCACAGATGCGGGCGCGATCTGGCGTCTGCTGCCTTCGAACCTGGCTTACGAAATTGCGACGCCCTACGCGGCGGCGGACCTGTTTGCGATCCACTACACGCAGAGCTCCGATGTGATGACGCTCGTGCACCCAAACTATGCCCCGATGGAGCTGAGTCGCGAGTCGGCCACGCAATGGTCTCTGACGCCGATCGTCTTTGGGCCGCCGCTCAATACCCCTGAAGGCGTCGCCGTGGCCGCAACGCCAGGCTACAAAGCGACGATTGCGAGCATCACCCTGGCGAGTCCGGCTGTGTTCACGACTGTGTCGAATCACACGCTGTCGGAAGGCGACGGTGTCTACATCGAGAACCTGACGGCGACCATCGGCGGTACGCCGACGCCTCTGGACGGCTTTTACATGGTCGAGAAAATACCTGTCGACGGAAGCGGCAACCTGATCCCGAATCAGCTGATCCTGATGGATTACAGCGGCAACACGCTGAGCGCCTCGGGGTTTAGCGCTTACAGCTCGGGCGCGACGATCCAGTACGGAACGCAGATCTTCAACATCACCAATCCCTATGCGGTGCAGGCCATTGCTTCGGACGGCGTGACGACGAGCGCGCTCTCTGCCTCCGCGTCAGTGCTGAATAACCTGGATGTGACGGGCAGCTATAACACGGTGAGCTGGTCGGCGGTGAACGGCGCGCAGAGCTACAACGTGTACAAGCAGTTCAATGGGCTGTGGGGCTACATCGGCAACACGACCGCGCTGAGCTTTGTAGACAATAACATCGCCGTGGATATGAGCATCACTCCGGGCTACCCGGACTCGGTGTTTTCAGGCTCGGGCAACTATCCGGCGGCCGTCTGCTACTTCCAGCAACGGCGATGCTTTGCCGGGACGTCGAACGCGCCGCAGAACGCGTGGATGTCGAACAGCGGGACGGAGAGCATGTTCAGCTACTCGCTGCCTTCGCTATCAACGGATCGCATTGCCTTCCGTGTGGCAGCGCTGCAGGCCGATGCAATCCAGCACCTGGTGCCGATGGTTTCGCTGATCCTGCTGACGAGCGAAACGGAGTTTGCGCTGGGGCAGCCAGGCACCTATGAGACGATCACGCCATCTTCGCTTTCGGTAAACGCGCAGAGCTACATCGGCGCGTCTTCGGTGCAGCCGACGGTCATCAACACGACTATGGTCTACGCGGCCTCGCGCGGAGGCCACGTGCGCGAGCTGGGATATGCCTGGACGGTGAACGGGTACCAGACGGGCGACCTCTCGCTGCGGGCGTCGCATCTGTTCGACAACCTCACGATCGTCGACCAGGCCTACTCGAAGTCGCCTCTGCCGATCGTCTGGTTTGTCAGCTCGAACGGTCAGCTGCTGGGTCTGACTTACATTCCGGAAGAGCAGATCGGCGCGTGGCATCACCACGACACGCAGGGTACCTTTGAGTCGATCACCTGCGTTCACGAAGGCAACGAAGATGTGCTGTACGCGGTCATCAACCGGACGATCGGCGGATCGACGGTGCGCTATGTGGAGCGTCTGGCGACCAGGCTCTTCGATACGCTCGCGGACGCGTTCTTTGTCGACGCCGGCGCAAGCTTCAGTAATGAGACGCCGGTGACGGAGATCGGCGGGCTGACCTGGCTGGAGGGGCAGACCGTTTCAGTACTGGCCGACGGCGGCGTGCAGTCCCAAAAGGTTGTCACCGGGGGATCGATCACCCTCGATGCCCCTGCCAGCGTGGTGCAGGTGGGTCTTCCGTACGTGAGCCAGCTCGAGACGCTCCCGGCGGTGCTGCAGCTGGACGGCTATGGCCAGGGCCGCGTGAAGAACATCAACCGCTGCTGGGTCAAGGTCTACCAGTCCAGCGGCATCTTTGTCGGGCCCGATGCCGATCACCTGACCGAGATCAAGCAGCGAACGACGGAGCCGTGGGCATCGCCGCCGGCGCTGCAGACAGGCGAGCTGGCGGTGCTGACAACTCCCAGCTGGCAGGAAAGTGGCCAGGTATGCATCCAGCAGCAGAATCCGCTGCCGGTCGACGTGGTTGGTCTGACGATGGAGGTGGTGCTTGGGGATTAACCTGCTGACGAGTACGTGGGACAACATTGAGGAACTCTTCGATCCGGCGCCCGGGCCGAACTGGTCGTCGGACTGGTCAGGACCTGGGCTGGGCGGGAAAGGCATTGGCGCGGCCGGTACCGGATCGATGTTTTCGAGCATGGGGCTGATTACCCAAAGCCTGGGCGCGGTGACGAGCGCGGTGGGCGCCTACTTTGGCGCGAAGTCTCAGCAGTACCAGGCGAAGAGCCAGGCATCGAGCGACCAGTTCCAGGCGACGATGGCGCGGATGAACGCGAGTGCGGATGAGCGCAACGCTGAAACCATCCTCGAGGCCGGCAAGAGCCAGGTGGCCAACTACACGATGGGCGCGGGGCAGCAGAAGGCCGAGTCGACCGCAAGCATGGCCTCGCACGGCATCGCGCTTGGCGTAGGCTCTGCGGCCGACGTAAGCGCCAGCCAGGACGTTGTGAAGGATATTAACGTCCGGAACATCAACATCAACGCGGTGACCGCCGCGGCGGCCGAGCGGACGCAGGGCGCCAATGAAGAGGGCGCGGCGACGATCTATGACGCGTCGGCCAGGAATGCGCTGCTGACGGCGAAGTCGATCAGCCCGATCGGCAGCGGCGCGGCCAGCCTGCTGGGGAGCGCGGCACAGATCGGAAGCCAGTGGGACTGGCGCAACTGGATGCGCCAGCAGGGGTATGGAGGGGGTAACTAATGCCATTGACGGTGCCATCAGAATTTGTACCCAGCGTGTCGACGCAGCCTGCGCAAACGCCGCGCATGACGGCGCCGTTGGTGGTTCCTGGGCAGAACGATGCGCCGCAGTTGATTCAGAAGCTGGGTGCGGATGCGATGCAGGCTGGCACCACGATGCGGCAGATCGGGCAGACGATCGGCGATCGGGTTGCGCAGATGACGGACCAGGCGCAGATCAAGTCTGCCGAGAACCAGTTTCTTCAGTCCGCGATGCCGGTGCTGAGCAAGTACAAGACGACGGAAGGGATGGACGCAGCTCAGCAGTTCGACCCGGCGTCCCAGGCGATTGCCCAAGCGCGCGCCGATGCGGCGGATACGCTGACAAGTCCCAGCCAGCAGCGAGCTTTTGGCATGCTCGTCGACGCCCACGCGACAACGCTGGCGGCGCAGATGGCGGCGCATCGCGACACGCAGCAGGTGCAGTACGGCAAGGATCAGTCCAAGGCGCGCGCGCAGAACCTGAACGCAACTGCGGCGCTGGACGTTGCCGGCCGCAACCGAAGCGACTCTATCTTTGCGCAATACGGACAAGAGTCTGACAACGAAACGCTGAACTACGCATCGCTGAGCGGCAACGCTCCCGATAGCGATGTGTCTCAGAATGCGCTGCGTCTGAACCGCACCGATCGCTACACAAGCGTGATTACGTCGCTGCTGGACAAGCGGGCCTTCAGCGAGGCGCAGGACTTCTTTGACGAGCACAAGGGCGAGATGGACATGAAGCGGGCCGAGGTGCTCGGCAATGCCGTCAAGTCGGCCTCGCAGCAGGTCCAGATCACGGACTACCGCGATCGGGCTGTCCAGAGCCTGCAGAAGACCAGCGGTCCGGGCCCACTGGCGCAGCCGATCCCGGCAGCGACCATCACCACGACCGATGACGGCAACGGCCTGTTCATTCATGAGGTGCCGGGCAGGGACGTGCATGCCCCTGCCAGCGGAACTGTGACCAAGGTATGGAACGACGACAAGTGGGGTCTGTCGGCGGAGATCGCGATGCCTAATGGCTACACGGCGACCTTCAATAACCTGGGCGCGGTGAACTACAAGGAAGGCCAGAAGATCACGCAGGGCCAGCCTCTGGGGCTTACGGGCAAGACTGCGCAGGGCCAGGGCGGCGTCGCTTATGAGATCACCGGTCCGGATGGTAAGTACGTCGATCCGCGGCAGGCCTCCGGCAGCCCGTTCGACCCTTCTAACTTCAGCGCCCCTTCCGACGAGGCGAAGGCTGTCGAGTGGGTCAACGCGAACGTGGAGGATCCGCAGCTGCGCCGCGAAGCTGAGAACCAGGTGCGATCGCTCGCGAACACCAATCGAAATATCGAGAACCAGCAGCACGCGGCGGCGGTGAAGCAGGCGACGGATTGGTGGTTCCAGCACGGCACGATCTCCACCTTGCCGGCGGAGGTCAAGATGCAGCTGACGCCGGAAGACGTCGACAGCTTTAACCAGCAGGCCAAAGCGAAGAACGATGTGGACCTGCAGGCGAACTGGCTCGAGCATCCGGATCAGATGACCGTCGACGCTGTGCGGCAAGCACACGCGCAAGGGCGGCTGACGGATGCGGGTTACCTCTCGGCGCTGCGAAATGCCATAGCGATACAGCAGGACGCAAGTAACACCGATCCGCAGAAAGTACGTGCTGTGTCGGTGGATCACGATCAACTAACGGACCTTTTGACGATGAACCAGATGCCGAATTTGGCCATGCCAAAACAGGACGCAGACAAGCTACAGCGCGTGGAGCTCGAGACTGCGATCAAGAATGAGATCGATGTCCAGCAAGAGCGCAATAATCGCACGCTGACCTGGCAGGAAAAGGGAAAAATAGCGCGGGACATGATCATCGACAAGGTCTATACGCCGAGCCCGTGGTACTCGCCTCAAATGAACGAAGGCCTGAAGCCTGTCGCCATCGCCACTCCGGAAGAGCGGAAAAACGCGACGGTGTGGGTGGGTGATCAAAAGGTTCGCATGATGGATATCCCCCCGCAAGTTACGACGCAGGCTATGCAGGACTTGATGGCGAACAAGGTGCCGGCCACCCAGGCAAACATCGCGGCGTGGTGGATCAGGAAAGGAAAACCTGCACAGTGAGTACACCGAATCAGCCATTGAGCATAGCGCAGCAGATGCTGCATGAGGGCTCGTTGCCGGATATGCCGGATCAGTCCGGACAGCAGGTCACCGGAGTTCCGATGCGGGCGGTTGTTTCGGCGGTGGCAGCGACCGATCCTGACCGGGAGGCATACTACCAGCAGCTCGCGCAGCGAACTGGCATGGGTGTGGACCTGGTGCGCCATGATCCCAAGGCGGCTCAACAAAGGGCGCTGAACGTGGATCTCGATCAACGCGATCTGGAGATTCGTAACCCGATCCTGGCGGACCAACTGCGTGACCCGAACTTTGCCGGGGTGGCACACGACGATCTGGATAGCCTGACGCGGATTGACGAGGGCGCGATGCGGCTGCGGGCTATCTCTCAGAATCCCGAAGCGCTGAATGGGTTGACGCCGACTCAGCGGGAAGCGGTGATCGATGAGCGGACGCGGGTGGCGATGGAGCGCTACCGCAATGGGGGCGGGAACGGCTTTTGGAGCGGCGCATACGCCGAGGCCAAGTCGGCGGCGGCCAGCTTCAACACCGGCGTAACGGGTTTTTTCAAACCGATCATTGACGATGTTGGCACGGGAATTGAAGACGCGCTGGATACACCCAAAGCGCTGATGGATGGCTTGACGGGGATCGACCCAAGTTTCCAGGGGTTGAAGAACGTTTGGGTGAGACCGCACGGGTCGGCGACGCGGGATGTTACGCAACAGGCGCAGGATTATCTGTCGGCTCCTATCCTCTCGGGACCGCAGAAGACGCTTATCGATCCGGTGACCAAGCAGCCGTTTGCGAACCCGGACTACAGCGGGTGGGGTCGCGGTCTGGGCAACGCGGTGGAACAGGTGCCTGGACAGCTCCTGGCCTTATACCTGGGCGGGGGGGCGCTTGGAGCGGCGGGAGAAGCGGCCGGTGTAGATGGTGCGGCGGCGGCGGCCGAGGCCGGTTCAGGCGAAGCGTCGGCGCCCAGCATGGCGGGGGAGGCTTTTGCGCACAAAACTCTGCCAATGGTGCTTGGCACGCAGGCCGCGCAGACGACGTACGCCCAGGCTAGGCAAAAGGGAGCGGACCAGAAGACGGCTGCGATGGCCGCTCTGTACGCGGGCGTGGCCAACTACGCGTTCATGGGCAAGATGCCGGAGCCAGTTCCGGCGGAGAGCTTCGGGGGATTGGCTGGCCAATATTTTGCCCGTAGCGCGGCGTTTGGGACCGGCATGGCCGTGTCAGACAATGCGATCGCGCGGGGGAGTTACGATCCGGATCGCGGTTTGCTGGAGGATGTGCCGCAGTCGATCCTGCAGATGGCGGCTTTCGAGGGCCTGGGCGCGGGAGGCCAGCTTGCCGATCTGGGAGGCGAGGCGATCGCCCGCTGGCGCGGCCGCAACGCCGCCCCGCAGGCGCCAGCGGAGCCGACGCCGTTTGCGCAGACCATGGCCGATCAGGTGGCGGCCGTGGAGCAGTCGAAGCTGCGCGCCCGGTCGCCGCAGGATTTCCAGCAGTCGGTGAACCAGCAGTTCGAAGGCGACGCCAGCCTGCGGATTCCCGCGCAGGAGTTTGTGAACTACTTCGACGCGCAAAAGCTGGACCCGGCGATGATGGCGAACCGGGTGGGTGTAAGAAATCTGGAGGAAGCTGCGGCGGCCGGGTCAGACCTGGAGATTCCGAGTGCGAAGTTCTTCGGGCAACTCGATCCTGAGCATCAACGCGGCTTGTTGTCGGATGTCGTCGATCCCATGACTGAGATGACGGCTCGCCAGGCGGAGCAGCATCGCGCGGAGCTGCAGGAGTTCCTCGCCAACGGCGGTGTGAGCAAACTGATGGAGGATGCGCGCCAGGCGGACGCAGAGACGCAGGCCACGCCCGGCTGGCAGGCGGTGAAGGATGAGATGCGGCAGCGCTACGTCGAAGCCGGGGTGAGCGAGCGCGAGGCGGAGGATAAGGCCACGCTGGACGCGAATGTGCATGCGAACCTGGCGCGCGAGGCTGGGTTGACGCCCGAAGAGCTGTTTCATTCGACGAACCCCAAGGTCAAGGTCGGGGATGCACCGTCGAGCTCGGAGATCCCGACTCATCAGCAGCCGTGGTACCAGTCCGCGATCGACGGAATACGGTCTGTGGTCGCAGCTGCGAAACAAAAGGGCGACGTAAAAAAGTGGACAAAGTATGCACCCGTCAGCGACTGGTTGCGTGGCGCAGCGAAGAACGTAGGTCTTACGCTGGATGGGTTCGAGCATGGTCTTGATGCAGATGCGGTGAGGCACGCGAATGCGGCGCATAGCGACGCAAAGTCTGAAAAAAACAGAGGGTTAGTAGCGATAACCGATGAGGATTTTGAGAAGATCCCGCTAGTGGTGTCGGAGCCGGACAGGGTTGTTTTTGGCGCAAAAAGCGGGGATGGACTAGATCAACTTTTCTATATCAAGAAAATGAATGACGGCTCGATTGTCCATGTCGAGGAGGTGCGAACGGGCCGGAAAAGACTCGCAGCCGTTTCGCTGAGAAAGCACCCCGCCGCGGCCAATATTGACAAGGTCATTACCAACCTAGACCACAACGTCCGAAACGACGGCGGGCGTACTCCCCTGATTGTAGTAGACGGCCCGGGAGCAGACAAGAGCGAGGGGGCGGCTGAGCCGGGGAAGACGCTATATCAGTCTCGCTCCCCGATCGGGGGCGCCGACGGGAAACAGTCCACGCTGCTGACGCCGGGTGGCAAACTGCCCGCGAAATACCGCCTGGTGGAGGCGGCAGACCTGATTCCATCGCACAACCCTCAGACATTTGCGGTGAACGGCGACTACCCGCAAGGCGTGCAGGAGCGGGCCTACGACAAGAGCAAAGAGGCGCAGGCGCGGGTGATCGACCAGGCGCAGAACTATGAGCCGGCGTACACAATCAACACGAATCCGGACGCGGTGAACGGGCCGCCGGTGATTACCCCGGATGGCACCGTGCTGGGCGGCAATTCGCGCACGATGAGCACGGTGAGGCTTTACCGCGACGGCAAAGGCGATGTGTATCGGAACGCTCTCCGCGAACAGGCTGGCGACTACGGCCTGAAGCCGGAAGAAGTGGACGCGATGAAGGAACCGGTGCTGGTGCGGCAGGTGCAGGCACCGCAAAGCGTGGACGCCATGCGGCGGCTGGGGACGGACCTGAATCGCTCGATGACCGGGGCGCTAGGCGCGACGGAGAAGGCTGTGAGTGTCGGCAAGAACCTCAAGCCGGAGACACTGCGTTGGGTCTCGGATGAGCTGAATGCCGGCGACATGACGCTGCGGGAGATGCTGGCGGCGCGCGGCGGGGAAGTACTCAAGCGGTTTGTGCAGGACGGGGCACTGACCGAACGCGAACGGCCGCAATACATCGACAGCGCAACGGGAGGCCTGAATGAATCAGGCAAGGCGTTTGTCGAGAAGGCGCTGCTCGGTTCCGTGTTCGACGATCCCCGGCTGATGGAGTCCGCGCCTAAGTCGATCGTGGCCAAGATCGAGCGATCGCTGGGGGCGATTACGTCGTTTGCATCCAGGGGGGATGCTTGGAACATCGTGTCCGCGCTACGCGAAGCCATCGACGAGCATGGGTCGATCCAGCGCAGCGGCTCAACGGTCGAGGACCGGATCGGGCAAACGTCGTTGTTTGGCGAGGAGCGCAATCCGCTGGTCGATGCTCTGGTGCGAGTGCTGGCTAGCAAGCCGAACGCAGTGAAGGAGGCATTCGACGCCTACGCGCGCGACAGCGACGAGAACCTGCCGGGCCAGAACAGGATGTTTGGCGAGGCGAGCGCATTCGATGCTTTCAATCACGCATTTGGGAGTAAACTTTCGGAACAGGAGTTTGAAGATGGACGCAGATCAGCAGACGAAAGCCACGGAGGACCGTTACCGGTCAGTTCGGGAAGCGACGCGCATCTACCTGTCGCATCCGCCGGGGATACGGGAAGCGGCGGTGAGGAACTACCACGCAGCGGAGGGGGATCGCGGGAGGCAGTTGCAAAGCCTGAAAGCGGCGGACTGGTGCCGGGAGCACAACCTGAACCTGCCGCCGCTGCCGAACCACTAGAGTCGATCCCGGATCATCCCTATGCGAGCCAGGAGACGCAAGCGGTCTCGGCCGAGCATGGTACCCGTACGCTAATACCCGGGACGCTCGGATGGATGCGACGGCTGCCGGATGGCTCGTTTGAGATCGGCAAGACGAAGATCGGCAACTTTAGCACGCTGGTGCATGAGACGGCTCATATGTATCTCGAAACCATTCGCGACCTCGTCAAGCGGCCGGGGGCGAGCGATCGTCTGAAGGGTGACTACCAGAAAATCCTCGACTTCCTGGGCGCGAAGGATGGCGAGGATCTGACCACGGAACAGCATGAGAAGTGGGCGCGAGCCAATGAGCAGTATGTGCGCGAAGGCAAGGCGCCGTCTCCCGGACTCAAGGGTGTCTTCCAAAGGTTTGCCTACTGGCTGCATGGCGTTGACGGCCGCGCGAAGGATCTGGGAGTGGAGCTCGATCCGGAGACGCGCGGAGTGCTCGATCGTATGTACCAGTCTGAGCGCACTGTCGACCAGGCGGCGGAGGAGACCGGGCCATCGATGTTCAAGAGCCCGGAAGAGGCTGGCTGGACGGAAGCGGAATTCCAGAAGTACGCCGAGACCAAAGGCATCGGCGTTGACCAGGCAAAAGAGCAGGTGCGTGCAGAGCTGAATGCGGCCGCGGAGCGGGAGCAGACGGAGAGCCGGCGCGAAGAGCAGCGCAACGTGTACGACGCGGCCATGGAGAAGATTGACAAGCGGCCGGAGTACACGGCGATCCGCTCGCTGCGCAAGGGCAAGCTAGACACGGGCGAAGAGATCTCGCTGAATCGTGACCAGCTCGTCGAGCAGTTCGGCGAAGACCGCGTAAAGGCATTGCAGAAGGCGCATCCAGGTCTGTACCGGCTCGAGGGCGGAGCGGATGCGGAGTCGGTGGCGGAGATCTTCGGGTACCACTCGGCGGATGAGATGCTGCAGTCGCTGACGGCAGCGCCGCGGCGCAAGGCTGCGATCGAGCAGGCCACGCGGGACTACCTGGTCAACAAGTACGGCGACGTGCGCTACGACGGCACGCTGAATGACCGAGCCCGCTATGCGATCGAGAACAAAGAGCGCGGGGCGAACATCTACCGCGAGCTGCGGGCTCTGAAGGCCAAGGTAGCTGCGCTCGAAAAGAATGCGTCCGACGCGAAGGCGGCGATGGCGGGGATCGAGATCGCGCCGATGGATGCCTATCGCGCCGCGGCCAAGCAGATGATCGACCAGAAGGCGATCGCGGATCTGCAGCCGAGCCGCTACCTGGACGCGAGCCGCCGGTACTCGCGCGATGCCTTCGACGCGCTCCGGAGCGGCAACGTGAAGCGCGCGGCCGAGGCCAAACACAAAGAGCTGTTGAATCACTTCCTATTCCCCGAGGCGACGGAGGCGCGCGACTACGTCGACAAATTTGAGAAGTATGTGAAGCAAGCGGTAACGAGCAAGGGCATTCAGCAGCGGATGGCTCTGGCCGGCGGCGACTACCGGACGCAATTCAACTGGCTGCTGGCCCGCTACGGCCTCGCGCCGGCGGCTGAACCGCCTGGACGCAGTCTGCGCGCCTGGGCGGATGAGATGTACGACATGGGCAAGGAACCGGCCAATGCGCCGAACATCCTGGACAGCACGAAAGGCCGGAACTATCGCAACGTGCCCTTGTCGGAGATCCGCGACCTGCATGACACGTTGCTGAATATCCAGGCGCTGGCGCGGCAGGAGTTCAAGACCTTTGTGCAGGGCAAGCAGATTGTCTTTGCCGAGGCGAAGCAAGCCATGATCGACAGCGCCCGGCAGAATCTGCGCGAGAAGCCGGAGAAGGTCTTTGAGGAGAACCGGCCGGCCCTGGACAAAAAGCTGGATGGCTTGCGGTACGCGGACTCATTCCTGATTCGCATGGAGCGCATGATCGAGTGGCTAGACGGCGGAAAGTCGGGCCCGTGGCATGACAACGTTTGGAACCTGGCCTCGGACGCGCAAGGCGACGAGTACACGATGCAGCATCAGGTGACCCATGCAGTGACGGACGCGCTGGCCAACATGCCGGCAGAGATGCGCCGGCGGCTGTGGACAGAGAAGGTGAACGTGGAGGGCGTGGGAGAGCCACTGACGCGCCGTAGCCTGCTTTCCATGGCCTTCAACATGGGAAACGAAGGCAACCTCGACCGGCTGCGAAAGACGTTCGTTTCTCACGGCTGGGATCCGGACGCTATCCAGCGCATCGGCGGCATGCTCACGCGCGAAGAATGGCAGTTCGTGCAGAAGACGTGGGACTCGCTGAAGCCGCTGGGCGAGCGTATGAACGCGCTCGAAAAGCGGTTGACGGGCCTGCCGCCGGCGATGGTGCAGCCGACGCCAATGACGATTCATCTAGACGGTGGCGAGACGCTGCACCTGGACGGCGGCTACTACCCGATCAAGATGGATCCGAAGTACTCGGACAAGGGCATCGCCCAGGATGCTAAGGAAACGGCGCAGAACGCCATGCAGTCGGGGTATGTGCGCGCGACTACATCCAAGGGCTACACGAAGGAGCGTACGGGCTTCGGCGGCCCATTGCTGCTGGATTATGAGCAGGTGTTGACCGATCACGTCGCGAAGGTGGCCAAGGATCTTTCGCATCGCGAATTCATGCTCAGCACGCAGCGCCTGCTGCTGGATACGGAGGTGCGCAAAGCTCTGCGGGAGACGCTGGGCCCAGCCTACGAGGCGCAGTTAATGCCCTGGCTGCGCACGATCATCAACGACCGCAACGGCAGCGCCGTGCAGGGGCTCGGCAAACTGAGCAGCGCGATGCAGGCGCTGCGCGGGAATATCGTGGCGGCGTCGATTGGCTTCAAGGTGTCGACGTCGCTGCTGCAGATCACGCATGCGCCCAGGATGCTGCTGTACGCCAAACCGGGATCGATCGCGCAGGCGCTGGTCGACTTTCTGGCGCGGCCGCGCGAGATGACGCGGGAGATACAAGAGCTCTCGCCCAACGAGATGCGCTTCCGCGGCGATAATCTGGATCGTGACGTACGGGCCGTGCTGCGCGAGCCGAGCTACAAAGAGGGCTTCGCCAGGAAGGCTGCGCAGGCTGCGCGTTTTTCGCTGGCGACCGTCGACCATCTCTTCAGCCACACTCTGTGGAGCGCGGCGTACCGTGACGGGCTGGCAAAGTACGCCGATCTTCCCGAAGATGAGGCACAGAGCAAAGCTGTGCATGAGGCAGATAGCGCGGTGCGGCTGGGGCTTGGGACGCAGGCGCCGAAGGACCTGCCTGCGATCATGCGCAACAACGACTTCAATAAGATGATCACGACGCTGTACGGCTTCCACAACGGCGTCTATAACCAGCTCCGCGACAATGCTCATCAATTCCGGTACGGCGAAGGAAGCGCGGCCGGCCGAGTAGGTAAGCTGACCTATGCGACGATCCTGACGGCGATCGTGCCGTCACTGCTGGGCTCGCTGGTGACGGGAGATGGGCCGAAGGATGGAGAGAACCCTGGGCTGTGGGCGGCGAAGAAAGCGCTTCTGTTCTCGGCCGACACGGTGCCGGTGCTCGGCTCATTCGCGCACGCCGCTGTGGAGCGCCGCGACATGCAATTGACGCCGCTCGAAAATGTATTCACGAAGGCCGGCAAGGTGGCAATGGACGCAACTTCAGGTAAAGAGGATAAGGACTGGCTGGGCATTGGTCTGAATGCGGCCGAAGCTGCAGGGGATGTGGCGGGAGTTCCGGGATCGGGGCAGCTCGTTAAGACGTTGCGCTATGCGCATCGCGCTAACCAGGGCAAGATCGAAAACCCGAGCTGGTGGGATGCGATCGCGGGCGGAGGCAGCACGGCGCATAAGTAGCGCTAGCGCGTGGTGGCGGCAGTGTGATGGTCGATCGCGCGCAGACGAGCTGCATTCACTTCGACGCGCGATAGCGCGTCGAGGTCATCATGTGCACGTGCAGCGAACTCCGGATCTTGCATCTGCCGTGCGAGGATAGGTGACTTGGAAAGAAGTCGGCGCTGCTTGACTAAGGTCATCCTTGCGTAGAGTAAACGTAGACCTAAAGCAATGCAGAGGCATATAGCGAGCGCCAGCGGCGGCCACGTGCCTCGGTCGTATCTAAGTATCGACGCAAAGATGAGCAAGCCGACGCTGGTAGCTTGCAACGCCTGAGTGCCTCGGGACGGGGTGTTTCCTGAAAGATCGCCGATATGCGAAGCAGTTAGCCTGTTGAGCTTGCGTCGAATTGCGAATCTCCGGATGCCATACCACGTGGCGGCCATGACAATCGCGAAAATCGCCATCGTAAATACATTGAACTGCTCGTCGCTCTCGAGGTTGCTCCACCATTCAAGGGAGCTGATCACCGCGCGATAAGCCAGCAGGCCGGCAAAAACGCCTATAGCAATACCCAGTGAACGACGCACTTCGAAATGTTTCTGCAATTCCCTGCGCATTGGCTTTTCCTCCGGAAGCGACAGTCTAACATGACTCATACCCGTATCTTTCTACAACTAAAGCACACTCTTTTTGGGAGAGTGCTGCGGGATGACGATCACTTCGACTTCGCGGGTGGCGGGTCCTTTTTCGGGAACAGGGTCGACCGCTTCATTTCCATTTACCTTCAAGGTGTTTCAGCAGAGTGACCTGTACGTAGCGCTGCTGGATTTGACCGGCGGCGCGATCACTGTGCTGGCTCTGACGACGGACTATACCGTTGCGTTGAACTCCGATCAGGACACCAATCCCGGCGGATCGGTGACACTGACGACGGGCGGCCAGGCGGGCGGCGTGCTGGCGACAGGGTTTACGCTCACGATCACCTCGAGCATGGCTGCGTTGCAAGGCGTGGACCTGTCGAACGGCGGCGCCTTCTATCCGGATGTGATCAACCAGGCGCTCGATACTCTGACGATCTTGATCCAGCAGCAGAACGATACTCTGCAGCGCACGATCGTCTTCCCGCTGACGGACGGCAATCCCCCGGCGTTCAGCACGACGCTGCCGTCTGCGCCGGCGCGCGCGGGCCTGATGCTCGGCTTTGACAGCAGCGGCGACCTGGCGACATACAACTCCGTTCCGGAGCCGGGTCCCCAGGGTTCCCAGGGTCCCCAGGGGACACCGGGGCCGGCCAATACGCTGGGTATCGGTACGGTTGCGACGGGTGCGGCAGGAAGCTCCGCAGCAGCCACAATCACCGGTGCATCCCCCACGCAAACGCTGAACCTAACAATTCCTCAAGGGATTCAGGGCATCCAGGGCATACAAGGCGCACAGGGCGTACAGGGCGTAGTCGGCCCGAGTGGTGCATCCTTGAACTATCGCGGCGCGTGGAGCAGCTCTACGACCTACGCGCTCAATGATGCGGTCTCGGTTTCGAGCGTGCTGTACGCAAGCATCCAGGGTTCGAACCTGAATCAGAATCCGTCGACGGCAACGACGTACTGGGCGATCTTCCCAGCGCCGACGCTCTCGACCTCCATCCCGCCGATCGCGTCCGGAAGCGGTTCGTCCGGTTCCGCAGCTACGGCAGCCAAGGGCGACCACGTTCATCCAACGGAGGTCACCGGCGTCGCAATCGCTCCTGCGTCGATCGCCGCAACCGGAAACATCGCCTCGGCCGGCGTCATCACGGATATGGAAATCGTCACACTGAGACAGCCCAACAGGCTCAACCTTGGGTGGGCGGTTCAAGACGTCAACGGCAATGTTGCGCTGGGTGTGACCAACACGGGTGCTGTCATCGGAGTCAATCAGCTTCCGACAGGCGCCACGATAAGCGGGTCTGATCTCACGCTGCCGGGCAATCTGTTCCTACCCAACGGCCTGCTCTCCGACGGTGAAATCGTCTCCATCAGTCCTTACAACTACCTCGGCCTTGTCTGGGCGTTCATCGACAGCACGTACCAGGTAGCGTGGGGCATCACCAAGGCGGGCACGCTCTATATTCCCGCGCCTTCGTCCTCGGCAGCCATCACAGCCAGCGCGGCCGCGCCGCTCAATCAGACGGGCAATCCACTCGCGCCCAATGTCGATAGCCTGAGTTTCTATTACGCTCCGGACGGCAGTGCGGTGCAGCAAGTCAGCCGTGTTGCTGAGGTTACCGCTTCCACCTTCGCGGTTGCGACGGGTGCGGCTGTTTCTTCGTCCAGGGCGGCCATTCCGATGACTACCGACTCAAGCAACCACAACACGCAGCCTTCGCCCAATCAGGATGCGAGCTGGATCACCTACCTCAAGACTCCGACGGCCGGAGGCGCGCCCACGATCATGAAGATGAATCGCTGGGGTCAGCACAAGATTCCGATGACCACGGGATATGAAAAGCTCTTCGCGTTATCCCATGTGCTTATCGGTGGTCAGAGCCTGGCGGACGGTGCGGCGTCCACGGCGATCAGTCTTGCCCAGCCATTCAGCAATGTAATGTTCAACGCAGGCGTACGGCCTGGCGGCAATGCAGGTCCAACCGTTCCGGCCATGCCTGCGCCGACCTCGATCGTCCCTCTTGTTGAACAGACCGACGCGACAAACGCCTATGGCGAAACCATCGCATCTGGTTTCGCCAACACGGTCTATCAGTGGATGGCAGAAGCTGGCATCCTCATGCCTCTGCTGTTATCTGACTGGGGCGTCGGAGGCTTCGCGTATGCCTCGCTCGCGAAAGGTACGCAGCCATACGCCAATGGCCAGGCGCAGGTCTCGGGAGGGCTGAGCTTGTTCTCTGCTGCGGGATATGCATCCTATGGCGTGCGCTCTCTGCTCTGGGTGCATGGCGAGGCGGATGCATTCACTGCCGCGTACGATGCGAACCTTGCAACGATGCAGGCGAACTTCGAGGCTGACACACTCGCGCTGACCGGGCAGCCCACGAATATCCCCATGTTCCTCTGCCAGACATCTGGCCTCTGCTCCTATCCCGTGGCAAACGGTCTGCTGCCGACAACGATCTTATCGCCATATCTCCAGTTGCAGGCAGCCATCAACAATCCTGGAAAGATCGTTCTCACCGGGCCTAGTTACATGTGCCAGTACAACACGGGTCCGAGCCCGCACATGATCGCCCAGGGCTACCGTAAGCAGGGCGGATATTTCGCCAAGGCATTCCTCAAGCAAGTCTTCCAGAACGAAGCGTGGAGGCCTCTCTCGCCTCGCAAGATCGTGCGCGACGGCTTGAATATCTATGTTGATTTCTGGGTTCCGGTACCGCCGATCCGGATCAACGTTGCCGACGTGATACAGCCAACCTGGGCTGGAAGCAAGTATGGCTTCGAATACTTCGATAGCAGCGCCACGCCGCCAGCAATCAGCGCCGTGAATGTGATCGGCCCGACGACGTTGCAAATCGTGCTTGCGTCGGTGCCTACGGGGAGTAACAAACAGCTCCGCTACGCCTATACATTCACGCAGAATACGCAGCCTGGTCCTACCACGGGGCAGCGCGGCAATCTCTGTGACTCCGATACCGCAACTAGCTGGTATGGCGATGCTCTGCCTAACTGGTGTGTCCACTTCAATCAGGCGATCAACTAAGGAGCAATTATGTCGCGAGCTTTCAAGCTTTCTGGAGTCACCTTCACTGCGACCGGCCTTCCTAGCATCTATGACCCGTCGTTCTTGGCGCCGAATCTAGTCGGCTGGTGGGCTGCCGATCAGGGCCTGACTGTAAACGGATCCAACCAGGTCACGAACTGGAACGATCTTTCAGGCGCAGGTAATTCGTTGGGCAATCCCACGGCGGCTAACTCGCTCGTCGAAACGCTCGCTGGGCAAAATGGGCTGCCTGTGCTTTCTTCTCCGACAGCTTCGCCCACGCAGGGTTACTGGGTGCAAAGCGCCGCGGCAATTACCGCATTGGGCTTCAGTCTCACCACTCCATTCAGCATCAATGTAGTAATCAAGCGGCAGGCTGCCGGCGTGGTCAACGAATCACTGATATCGAACAACCCCTCTGCTGGCTTTGCTGGATGGCAGTTGATGATTGGCACCAACTTCGGAAACGTTGCGCAATTCAGGATTCAGACAACCGCGGGTAGCTCGTTTTCTGTCCACGGAAGCACGGTGCTCAGTGCTGGAGTCGCTTATGTGATTGGAGTAACTTATGACGGATCCGGAACCGCCGCTGGCATCCAGATTTACGTTAACGGGGTAGCGGAGACCATGACAATAGCGATCAACACCGCGACTGGCGCTGTTGCCAATGGACTGCTCGAAATCGGCGGTTGGGGTGCAACTAGCAATAACTTCCGCGATGCAGATTTCTTTTGCGAAGCCGTTATTGCCAACGTAAAAATCACCACGGCGCAGATAGCCCAGTTGACGGCTTACTACCGCGCCAAGTGGGGATTCTAGGCCTGGGAAAACCTGTCGTTTCTTCTACCGTTCTTTAACGCATGGATCGACGGCCGGTGGCCAAGTGTTTGCAGGAAAGGATTATGAGTCTACGTGGATGCGGATGCGCGGCATTACCAAAGCCAGCTGCACGAGATGAATCAGAAACGCATGGATGCGCAGGACGAGAAGCTCGATCTGATCCTGGAATCCGTGTCGCGGAACGATTCGCTTCATGAGGAGTTTCCGAAGCTCGTCGAGCGCGTTGGCAATCTCGAAAAGCAGCGGGAGTTTGGCAGGGGAGTTATCGCCGCAGTTGCGCTGATCGGCGGTATTACCGGCAAGTGGACCGGGTCTCTTGTGGAGTGGTGCTTTCACCATTGGTCTGGCAAGTAACTCAACGGGAAAAGGAGATAAGAATGGAATTGCTAAGCAATATCGTCAGTCAACCCAAGACCTCGATCGCGGGGCTCTTGATTGGAATCGCAACCGTCGCCGGCGTGCTCTCGCAGCAGGGCGTCACGCTCGGGACGGCGGGCAAAGGCACAATGGTCGCGCTCATTGGCGGCATCGCGGCCGCGCTGCTGGGGCTCATTTCGCAGGATCCGGGTGCTTCGCAGCGTTCGTCGGCCGGTCCAGCGTTGGGGTCTTCGTCCGGAGCTGGCAGCGCGCAGAAGCTGGGCGTGCTCGTGCTCTGCTCGATCGTACTCATGGGATCGATGATTGGCTGCTCGGCCGCCGCGGTTGCGCAGGACATCGTTAACTTCACGCCCCCGCTCGAGTCGGCGATCGCCACGGTCGACACCACGGCGAGCCTTCTGCTGCCGGCGGACGCACCGCTCTTCGCCCTGGTAACCGCGGGCCTGGATGCGGCGATCAATGAACTGGACGCGCAGGCGAAGGCTTACCTGGCCAATCCAAACGCCGGAGTCCTGGCGGCGCTGCAGAACGCGGCCGTGACTGCCCAGCAGACGGTCAACGCATCGCTGTTGAAGGCGGCCGGGATAAAGGACTCGGCCAGTCAGACGCACGCGCTTGCCGCAATCAATGGAGTGGGCACGATCGTGACGGCGATCCTGGGACTCGTGCAATCGATCTCGAGCAAGTCGCAGGTGGCTCAGATGGCGGCCAGGTCGCCCATCAAGCTCGCCCAGGTGCGTCAACTCCTGGACGAACGGCAGATGGCTGAAGTCGCCCAAAGCTACGGGATAACGCCGGATGTGTTCCTAGCCAGGGAGGCCGCGGCGGGGTTCTAGGAAGACAAGTTTTTTCACAAGCTCTCGCAAAACGAGAGAACCAAGGCAATTGGGGGCCGGCGATCCGGTCCCCGTTTTTTGCCTTGAGCCGCGCTAGGGGACGGCGCCATCTTACTTTTTGCGGGAGATTAGGATTTTTTCCTCTTCGACTAAACGGCTGAGGGCAAAGCGGATAACACCTGCCTGGGTGAGTCCGAGTTTGTCGGAAAGTTTTTCAAGCTGGGCAAACTGGGTAGCACTGAGCCGGAGTGTGGTCTGCTTCATCGACGCCATGAGACAAGCGTAAAATCTGTTTTGTGTGTCGAAACGATATCGAAGCGGTACCGGTGCGATACCGATCCGGCATCTTTTAGGTGGCTTTTGAGTATACTGGTTGAGGTAGCTCTCGGCATGGCACGAAGGGGCCATTGCTCCATGAGTCGAAAGTCATGCTATAACTATCTTCAGTAACTCACGAGCTAGTTACAAGCCTGACTTGACAAGTCTCGCAATCGCGATTTGAGCGATAGCATTGCGGTTGGTGGAGTTCTCGCCCGCGAGCCTGTCGAGCTGCTGAATAGTGCTCAACGGGAGTCTTATGTGAAGCGTAGCTGTTTCCTCTTTCGGGCTTGTCGAGGGCTTTTGGGAGGTCGTCTGTGCGGGTTTATCGGGTCGGGTTGCCATGTGACCTATTGTAGCCACATATGACACATATCGATTAAAAAATGAGTGTACTACTCATATTCTTTTATTCTTGTGTCGTATTGTGTTGCATCCGTACACAATCCGCGATACAACAGACGAACGGGCCCAGATTGGCGAGTGTCCGGAATCCTAGCCGGAGGCAATCACCCGTGCGTCCAACATCCCTTGCAGCTTTAACTTACAAGCACACGACTGGGCACCTCGATTGTCCGGCGTGCGATAGGATGCGTTTCTTGGGGCGGCAATTAATTACTCCCGACATGCTTTTCATGGATGCCTTTGAGGCGTGGATCTCGCAGCGAGTTATGGCTGCGCCGGACAATGTCACCCTGGTCCTGAAGCCAGTCAAAGCCCGCTATCTTGCGCCTCGGACCATCAAGGATTACCGGGCTACGGCAGCGGCGCTGAATAAATTCTTCGCGAAGCTGAAACTGGGCGAGATCCATCAGGGACACCTGGCCCAGTACCAGGCCGCGCGAGCTTTCTGCGACGTGTCGGCTTGCGTCGACGGCCGCTGGGAAAAGCCGTGTGGGTCCAACCGCATCCGCAAGGAGATTGATCTGCTGGTTCGCATCCTGAGATCGGCAAAACTTTGGGGCGACGAGCAGAAGGAAGACTTCGTGCGCGTCCGCCGAGAAGAGAACGACGTGCGGCGAGCGCTCACGCCGGAGGAGCAGGCGCATTTCCTTCGCACGGCCGCAAGCCGGGAAGACTGGCGCTTCATTCTCTGGTATGCGTGCGTCGGCCTGCAGACGGCCGCGTCGACCGACGAGTTGAGAAATCTCCAGATCGGCGACGTCTCCGTCGGCCGGCGTGGTTTTGAGATGATCCATATCCGCTGGAAGTCTGAGGGCGTCAAGAATAAATACCGGGTGCGTCCGGTGCCGCTCGAGGGGCAGGCCGTCTGGGCAATGGAGAAACTGATCGAGCGCGCGGGCAAACTGGGCGCCAGTCAGTTCCACCATTACCTCTTTCCGCTCGGCGCGCGCGGCGGTCATTGCTACGATCCGGAGCGGCCTATGACGGAATCGGGTTTGAAGAAGCGCTGGGAGGCGGTTCGCACGGCTGCCAATCTTCCCTGGCTGCGTCCCTACGATCTGCGCCACACCGGGATTACCAGAATGGCGGAAGCCGGCGTCCCTGTCGAGGTCGCCATGTCGATGGTCGGGCACATGACCCTGCAGATGCACCGGCACTATACGGCGATCTCCGGCAACTCGCAACGCCGCTGGATGAGCGCGACCTGGGGGTCGAATCCAGCCCACGATGAGGCGGAATCCGGCAGGAAACAGCCCTCCGGCGCGCGGAAGTCGAATCAAAGTAGTAGCGCTTTTGTACAGAAACTTCCGAAGCGCGCCTAATTTATATCTTGACAGACCGAGTTTCTGTTCTATATTGGTCAAAGTTTAGTTAAAGAACCCCATAGTGCTTCGAAAGTTTTGGTGGGAAACGATCTAGGGCGACGGTGCGATTTAGCAAGGCCCTCGGATTCATAACCCATAGGTCGGCAGTTCGATCCTGCCCTCCGCCACCAAAAGACTTCAAAAGCGCAATGGGTTGGGGATCACTCATTGCGCACGTCTATTTGTGGTGAAAACAGTGCTCAGAACGATGGAGACAAATCCATCGCTCTAGGCGCTTTTTTGCTTCCATGGGCCGCGAATTCAGGAGTGATTTCGATTTTTCTTTGGCTGGCAATTTTGTCGAAGGAGATCCAACATGACGATTCTCGGCGTCCATGCTCCCTGCGATCCGTCGCGGCTTTCCGGCCCTGATATCGCACAACCGCTTGTCGCCCAACTGATCGATTCCATCGATAACCGTTCGCAGGCAGCTGGGCAGAACCTCGAGTTCCTGCTGGCCCGTTTGCTGTTTGCCGCGCGCGGGCTTGCCAACGCCCACATCAAGTCGTCGCGCCCGCTGGAGTACGAAGAGCCGCTCGTCTACTGCGACGAGTGCCAGCATGCCGCGCTCCTAGACAAGCTGACCCACGCGCCGAGCTGCAGGACCGGTAGCGTGCTGGAGATCCTGGCGTGCATCTGCGAAAGCAGGCCAGCCACTGGGAGGCCCGTCCCCAATCGACGCAGGGAGGACGCGTGTGCCGCGGATAACGCAGGCCTGGAATATGGCGAGCCTTGGGAGGCTGGCTGGACTGACCATCTGACCCGGGCCAACGTTATTTCGCTCTTCAGTGCCGAGGGTTATCGCCTCGCCGATTTAGCGGGCGCGCCGGCAGAGGCTCGGGAGCATGCGGAGCGTGTCGCCGTCTGCGTGAACTTCTGCGCGGGGATCTCGACTGAGACTTTGCGGCATGAGCTGCCGCTGGCCTCGGCCGATCGCCGGCGATGGAGCGAGATCCGGCATCTGAGAGTTGCGTTGCCCTGGCTGCCTGTGCTGCCGACTGAAGCCGATGATAAGGCGGTGCTCCTGTGACGGCCTCCGCGGCGGCGGCCGCACCAACCAATCTTGAGGTGATCGACATTCCTCTCGGCGAGCTGTCGCCTTCGCGGTTTAATTCGCGGGCTATCAAGGAAGACGACAAGCTTCGCGAGCTGGCCGACTCGATCCGCACGGGCGGTGTCAACCAGCCGATCATCGTCCGCGAGGTACCGGTAGAGGGCGACGTGATCGAGTACGAGATCGTCGCCGGGCATCGCAGGTTTCATGCTTCGCGGCTGGCCGGGAAGGGAACGATTCCGGCGATCATCCGCGAGCTTACAGATGACCAGGCGCGCGAGCTACAGATCACCGAGAACCTGCATCGGGAAGATCTGGATCCGCTCGATGAGGCGCGCGCTTTCAATGAGGCGATGACGTTTGCTTCGCTGAAGCTGCTAAGCGTTCAGGAGCTCGCCGCGCGCCTGGGCAAGAGCCCGGTTTACATCAGTCGGCGTCTGACGCTACTCGATGCGATCCCGGCCGTCCAGGATGCTCTGCGGCAACGCCTCATTGAAGTGGGCCACGCGCTTGATCTTGCGAGGTTGCAGGAGGCTGAACAGCAGCGACTGCTCTACTGGCTCGGCGTTGTGGAAGAGAAGGACGATGTGGAAGCCGGTGAGGACAACGACGAGGATGAGTACGAAGACGAGGAGGAGGAAGAGGAAGACGATGAATCTCCACTTGTCGCGCAGGATGCCGTTCGTTTCGTAACGACGCGCTCGGTGATCGATCTGCGCAAGCACATCGGGCAAACCGCGCTGCGAGTTCTCGGTACCGCGCCGTTCGATCCCGGCGATGCCGATCTCGATCCGGAGGCAGGGAGCTGTGCCGACTGCCTGAAGCGCACGGGCGGCAGTCCGCTGCTGTTCAGCGATGTGAGCGACCAGGACGTCTGCACTGATCGTGCGTGCTTTGACGGGAAGATCAAGACCTTAACGGCGCGCCGTATTGCCGAGGCGAAAGCTGCCGGGAATGAGCTGATCCAGGTTACAACCGACTGGCAGAACAAGTCGAAGGGCGGCGCTCGCTACCAGCATGACGTCGACATTGTGGGCCGCTATGGCTGCGCACCTTGCGAAGCTTCGCAGCCTGGCATCTATGTCGACGGCAAGTCGGTGGGCAAACTGATCCAGGTCTGCGTTCACAAGACCTGCCCGATTCATAAGGGCCGTAATAATTCGTCGAGCACCGGAGCTGATCCGAAGGCAAAAGAGAAGCGGAAGGCTCTTCTGGCTAAGGTCAAGGCGGAGAAACAATACCGGCTGCAGCTCTTCAAAGAGTTGATGGCGAAGCCGATCGCGCCGGAGCCCACCGATGCAATGGTGAAGGCGCTCGTTGGGTTCGCTTTTACCCGCCTGGACAGCACGAAGTACCAGGTGATCGAAGAGGCTCTGGCGTGGCCGAAGGGTTCTTTCGGCTGGGCTGGCGATAAGAATCGCGCATCGCGAATGGCTGCGTTGACCCAGGCGGATGCGATCCGGATCGCGCTGGTCGCACTCGGAGCCAATGAGCTCACGGTTCATGAGCAGGAGCTCGAGGCAAAGAGGAACAACGGCAACGCCCGCGTACTCGGGCTGGAAGAGGTTGCGAAGATGCTGGGCGTCGACGTAGCGCCGGTCCGAGAGCGGTTCTTTCCCGGCGCCATGCCGGCGGCCGCTAAAGCTGTGCCGGCGAAGAAGGCCGCGAAGAAGAAGGTGATGCGCAAATGAATCCCACTATGACACCTGGGGTCTGCCGGTATTGCCGCGTTGTGGATGAGTCTGCGGGCGGCATCGTCGACGGCAATCGCCGGTCGTGGTGGGACAAAGAGCGCACCGTGTGCAACGCATCCGCATGTATCACGCAGTTTGGCATCGACGAGGAGATCGCGCGAAGGAGAGGCTTTGATGCCTACTGTCGCGCGACGACTCGCCGCAAGAAGGTTAAGGGCCGGAGGGTCGCATGAACTATTTAGCTGTAGCTGATGTGAAGAGGAAGTGTGTTGTTGGCTGCGGATCGCCCGCAGTCTGCGCCGCCGGCTTTTGCCAGAAGTGCATGGGGGAGGACGATGCGCTCGACCTGGCGTTCGCGCGGAAGCTGGCGCGCAGGGCATATTCCGAGGCCGCCGCGATGGCCAATGAGGACGTCGAGCAGGATCCGCCGAAGGGCTGGCCACACGTGCCGACGGCCGTGCTCCTGACGACGGTGGTCGTGTTGGGCGCCTGGATCGTGTACGAGATCAGCAGCATGTTTGCGCTCGCGCTGTTGGATGGGTGGCGGCCATGGGAGTAATCGGCAAGGTGATCGCGCTGAACCTGCCCTGCATGCTGACCGAGATGGAGCTGCAGTCTCGGAGCATGATGCTGGCCGAAACGGTGATCCAGAAAGACGTGGTGGCGCGCGACAAGAAACACGCCATGAAGGAGTTCAAGGACCAACTCACCGGACTGGATGACCGGCAGCGGCAACTGGTCGATGCCATGAAGACTGGCATTGAGCGGCGCATGGTTTCATGTCACGTGCTCTTTCATGTGCCGCAAGAAGGGACCAAACGCATTGTGCGGATCGACACCGGCGAGATGGTCAAAGAAAAGGCGATGACCGCGGCGGAAATCGCCGGATCAGGCGGATGATGATCCGCTCGGGCCGCCGGAAAATCCGCGACCGCAATAAGCTTGCGGCGTCCGAGAGCGCCGCGGGGCGGCGATGCCGGTGGGTGAAATATCTGCGTCTGGCCGCCATAAGTGCGCGCCTTCCAGACCAGTTCCGCCGGCATCGCCGCAGTAAGAAAACGCAAGTGTGAAAGCGCAACTGTGAACCGCGAGGGAGATGCGATGCAGGACGAATTACGG
>CAIWPS010000780.1 GCA_903914615.1 uncultured beta proteobacterium
GAATACGTACCCGACACCGACCGCATGCTGCTCATGCTGGGCTTCGGCGGCAGCACCTTCAAGAAGGTCTACGACTGCCCCTTGCGCAACCGGCCGGTCAGCGAGACGGTCGACGCCGACGACCTGATTGTCAACCAAGCCGCCACCGATCTGGCAAACGCCAAGCGCGTCACCCACCGCAGCCGGATGCGCGCCTCGACCGTGCGCCGCATGCAGCTCATCGGCGCTTACCGCGACATCGACCTGCACACGCCCATGGAGGCCGAAACCGACGCCGTGAAGCAGGCCAAAGCGGCCCAGCAAGGCGTGGCCACGACGGCGTCGAACCCGGACGACCGCGACCGCGAGATCTATGAGTGCTACTGCGAGCTGGACATCAAGGGCTACGAGCACAAGTACAAGGGGAAAGTCAGTGGGCTGGAGATCCCCTATCGCGTCACTATCGACGTATCTTCGCGAAAAGTGCTCTCGATTGTCCGCAATTACGATGAAGATACAAAAGAGCTGCCGGAGGCTCGCGTCACGTTTGTACACTATCTATTCGTTCCCGGCTTTGGCTTTTATGGTATTGGTCTTCTACACATTCTTGGCAATACTACCAACGCTATTACTGCTGCTTGGCGGCTCATGCTCGATGCTGGAATGTTTAACAACTTTCCGGGCTTTCTCATGTCGGACACTGGCGCGCGCCAGAACACGAACATCTTCCGCGTTCCGCCGGGCGGCGGCGCGCTGGTCAAGACGGGCGGGCTGCCGATAAAAGACGCCATTATGGCCATGCCGTACCAGCCGCCGTCGCCGACGCTGATGCAGCTGACCGACAACATGGCGACAACCGGGCAGCGCGTGGGCGGCACGGCCGAGCAGCCCGCCGGCGAAGGCCGCGCCAACGCGCCCGTGGGCACCACGCTGGCGCTGATTGAGCAGGCGACGATCGTGCTCAACTCCGTGCACAAGCGCATGCACGCCGCGCAGGCGCAGGAGCTGCAGCTGCTGGCCGGGTGCTTTCGCGAAAACCCCAAGGCGTTCTGGCAGCGCAAGAACAAGCGCGGCAACGCGTGGGACGAGGCAACGTTCCTGCAGGCGCTCGATGATAACGACCTTGTGCCGCAGGCCGACCCGAACACGTCCTCGCACATCCAGCGCGTCATGAAAATCATGGCCCTGAAACAGCTGCAGGCGCAGAACCCGTCGCTCTACGATCCGCTCGCCATCGACATGGCGGCGATTCAGGCCCTCGGCTACAACAACCCGCAGCAGTTCATGGCGCCGCTGTCGGCGCAGGCCGCGCCGCCGCCTGAGCTGGTGAAGCAGCAGGCCGAGACAGCCGCCAAGACGATGTCCGCGCAGGCCGACATGATTAAGGCGCAGGCCGCTGCCGGCAAGGCGCAGGCCGAGGTGCAGCAGATCACGGCCGGGTTGGCCGGCGGGGGCGAGGCGGGCCCGCAGGAGACGGAAACAGATCGGCTGAGCGCGCACGCCGACATCCTCAAGAAGCAGGGCGATCTGACCGTGGCGCAGGCCAAGGCGCAGGCGGAGCTGATCAACGCCCACACCCGGGCACACGAGGCCGACACCAAGCGCGCCGACACCGCGCTGCTGGACGACCGCGACGCCGCCGACCGCAAGAGCCGCCAGCACATCGAACTGCTGAAGCTCGCCGGCGACATCGTCCAGCACCACCACGGGCTGCAGAAAGATGCGCAGGCGCAGCACGCTGACCACGAGCACGAGCGGGGCCTCACTGCGGCGGAGCACGAACACGA
>CAIWPS010000781.1 GCA_903914615.1 uncultured beta proteobacterium
ACCAGCAACCGCCATGGCGCCACCAGCGTGACCCAGTTTGAAGTCATGCCACAACCCCCGGAAATTGAAAATCGTCCCATGACCTGGCCGTACTGGCCGCTCAAGCTGCGCACCAGCTCCAGCCACGAGGAAGGCTGCGACCGCGAGTTCGCCATCGCCACCAAGGAACTCGTCGGCACCAAGGGCAAGGTCACGGCGCTGAAGACGGTGCGCGTGCAGTGGCAGGGCGGCAAGATGGTCGAAGTGCCCGGCAGCGAGCAGGAGTACAAGGCCGACCTGGTGCTGCTGGCGATGGGCTTCGTGGCCCCCGTCGGCTCGGTGCTGGAGGCCTTCGGCATCGACAAGGACAACCGCGGCAACGCCAAGGCCACGACCGAGGCGGTGGGCGGCTACAAGACCAATGTGGACAAGGTCTTCGCCGCCGGCGACATGCGTCGCGGCCAAAGCCTGGTGGTCTGGGCCATCCGCGAAGGCCGCCAGGCGGCGCGTGCCGTCGACGAATTCCTGATGGGGTGCAGCACGCTGCCGCGCTGAGAACGATCAGCCCAACCCGGCCACCGCATCTCCTGGCCTGGCTACATCCCGCCCCTTCAACGACTTGCCGACGATCCGCAGCAGTCATCTTTCCGCCGGTTCGGAGCTCTCGGCAAGGACGGCAAGGACTATTCCGTGTCGGGCGAGCCGAACCCGTTGTGCATCAGGTCCGCGATGCGCAGCGCCATGCTGCGCGACGGATCGAACGGAAGATCCTCGAAGCCGAACCCGCGGTACAGCGTGCGTACGTTGTCGTCCAGGGGGTGAGTCAGCACGCAAAAGCATCCCACCTCACGCGAGAACCGGACTGCAGTTATCAGCGCGAAAATCAGCAGCGAGCGGGCGACGCTCCGTCCCTGCCAGCGCACGTCGACCGCGAGCTGGCCCAGCAGCAGCGCTGGCACCGGGTCGGGCCGGTTTCGCTGCTGCGCCTCAGGAAGCCAAGCCCGTTCGATGTGCGCGGCCGACAGGTTCACAAATCCGGCAACAGTGCCGGCATCCGAATCGCAAACCACGTTGGTGCGCGACACGTCGGCTTGCTGGTTGCGCCAGGCATCACGGCGGAACCAGTGGTTCAGCGCATCGCGTCCGCAGTCGAAACTGGTCGTGTAGTCACTGGCGGCGAGCGGTCGAGGCGGCGTCAGTCCAGCCATGCAGGACGGCTCTTCGCGAGCTTGCGCAGCGCCGGAACATCCTTCGGCGGTGCGCTCACCCAGGCCTCGAACTTGGCCCAGTCCTTTGCCGGGATCGTCACGATGCGACGTTCCAGCAGGTCGATCTCGGCAGCCTCGATGGCACGCCTGCGAACGAAGTCGCTGAGATTGGTGCGGGCCTGACCCGCCGCTGCCTCCAGCAGCGCGCGTTCATCAGGGCTGACTCGAACACTCAGTACAGCGGGCGAAGGACGGGCCATTGCGATGCTCCCGCTTAGAGTATGACAATAGCATACATCCGCGGTCGTCCTACGATGCGCCGTCAATGACGGCGAGACTGCAGATTGCCTTGAAGGCAGCCTCCTTCCTTCGCAGCGCCTGCAGTTTTCCCCCAGGAACCTGATGGGTGGCAACACGCCGCCGCGCCGAGCGCGACCGACCGGGCGGAGGTTGCGCCGAGTCACCTCATGACACAAGGGCGTGTCGCGCGCCACGGGGCGGCCGCGGTGGGTGCATGCGAGAATGTTTCCCATTCCAGCAAGGCTTCCTGGGCGGCACCTCCGCCCGGCTCGGCATCAGTTTGGCCTCAGACACCTTCATCGAGATCGACCACGTCACGTTCGGCTACGACGCCAGCCGCACGATCCTGGACGACATATCGCTCAAGTTCCAGCGCGGCAAGGTCACCGCCATCCTCGGCGGCTCGGGCTGCGGCAAGACCACCCTGATGCGCCTGATCGGCGGCGTGCATGCCGCCGACAAGGGCCGCGTGATCTTCGACGGCGAGGTCGTCGACACCCGCGACCAGGACCAGCTCTACCGCCTGCGCCGGCGCTTGGGCATGCTGTTCCAGTTCGGGGCCCTCTTCACCGACCTCACGGTGTTCGAGAACGTCGCCTTCCCGATGCGCGAGCACACCACCCTGCCCGAGCCGATGATCCGCGACCTCGTGCTGATGAAGCTCAATGCCGTCGGCCTGCGCGGCGCGGCGGGGCTGCGCATCTCGGAAGTCTCCGGCGGCATGGCGCGGCGCATCGCGCTGGCGCGCGCCATCGCGCTCGACCCCGAGCTCATCATGTACGACGAGCCCTTCGCCGGCCTGGACCTCATCAGCATGGGCGTGGCCGCCAAGCTCATCCGCACCCTCAACGACATCACCGGCGCCACCAGCCTGGTGGTCAGCCACGACGTGCCCGAATGCATGGCCATCAGCGACCACGTGGTGCTCCTGGCCACGCAGGGCCGCATCGTCGCCCAGGGCACGCCGGCCGAACTGATGGCCAGCAACGACCCCGAGACGCGCCAGTTCGTGCGCGGCGAACCCGACGGGCCGGTCAAGTTCCACTACCCGGCGCCCAAGATCGCCACCGACTTCGGATTGACGGCCTGATGGATCTCGTCACCAGGATCGGTGCCATCGCGCTCGACCAGTTCCGCGGCTGGGGGCACGCGGCCTATTTCGTCGCCGCGCTGCTGCGCGCGGTGCCGGCTTCGCTGCGCCGGTTCAGCCTGGTGGTGGCGCAGGTCTATGCCATCGGCAACCGTTCGCTCATCATCATCCTCGCCTCGGGGCTGGCGGTGGGCTTCGTGCTGGCCCTGCAGATGTACTACGCGCTGGTCACCTACGGCGCCGCCGAATCGCTGGGGCTCATCGTCAACCTGGCGCTGGTGCGCGAGCTCGGGCCGGTGGTCACGGGCCTGCTCTTCGCCGGCCGCGCGGGCACCTCGCTGACGGCCGAGATCGGCCTCATGAAGGCCGGCGAGCAGCTGGCCGCGATGGAGCTGATGGCCATCGACCCCAAGGCCCGCGTGCTGGCGCCGCGCTTCATCGGCGGCATCGTCTCGATGCCCATCCTGGCGGTGCTGTTCTCGGCCGTCGGCATCCTGGGCGCCTACGTGGTGGCGGTGCTGCTCATCGGCGTCGATGCCGGCAATTTCTGGTCGATCATGCAGACCCGCGTCGACGTGCTGCGCGACGTCGGCAACGGCCTCGTCAAGGCCTGCGTCTTCGGCGTCATCTGCACCATCGTCGCGCTGTACCAGGGCTTCGAGACCGACGCCACGCCCGAGGGCGTGGCCTACGCCACCACGCGCACGGTGGTGATCTCTTCGCTGTGGGTGCTGGGCATGGACTTCATCCTCACCGCCTTGATGTTCTCGACGCCGTAAATGGAGCCCCCAAGCTCGCTTGCGCTCGCTACCCCCCAGGGGGGCCGTCCGCCAACGGCCCGGCGAAGCCGGTTCCGTGGCGACAAGCTTGATGGCACTGGCGGCAAATTGAACGTTCTGGAGTCATAACGTGGGCAAGAAAAGCATCGAAACGCTGGTCGGCTTCTTCGTGCTGCTGGGCATGCTGGGGCTGGTCTTCCTGGCCATGAAGGCGGCCAACCTGGGCAGCGTGGGCGGCGGCGACACCTACCTGGTGCAGGCGCGCTTCGACAACATCGGCGGCCTGAAGGTGCGCGCGCCGGTGCGCACCGCCGGCGTCACCGTCGGCCGGGTGACGCAGATCGCGCTCGACAAGAAGACCTACCAGGGCGTGGTCTCGATGGAGATCGACCGCGCCTACCAGTACCCCAAGGACTCGGCGGCCAAGATCCTCACCGCAGGCCTGCTGGGCGACCAGTACATCGGCCTGGACCCCGGCGGCGACGACAAGAACCTGGCGCCCGGCGACACCGTGCCGCAGACGCAGTCGGCGGTGGTGCTGGAAAACCTCATCGGCCAGGTCCTCAGCAGCAAGGCCGACGCGCCGGCAGGTGCGGCTTCCGGGGCCACGAAGTGAGTCTCCCGCGCGGGCTTGCCCGCGCCCTCGCCGCGGCCGCGCTCGCCACCCGGGCGGCTTGCGCGTCGGCGCCGCCGGCGGCGCCCGGCGCAGCGGCTGTGGCCGCGCCCGCGGCGACGAACCCGGTCGACCCGTGGGAGAACTGGAACCGCAAGGTCTACG
>CAIWPS010000782.1 GCA_903914615.1 uncultured beta proteobacterium
AACCAGGTGGTGCACTTCCGCCTGGCCGAGCTGCGCACGGAAGTGGAAGCGCTGCGTGCGCTGACCTACCGCGCGGTGGAGCTCTACATCGGCGGCAAGGACGTGACCAAGCTGGCCAGCATGGCCAAGCTGAAGTGCGGGCGCCTCAGCCGCGAGGTGGCCGACGCCTGCCTGCAGTACTGGGGCGGCATGGGCTTCACTGCCGACAACCCGATCTCGCAGGCCTACCGCGACAGCCGGCTGGTGAGCATCGGCGGCGGCGCCGACGAGATCATGCTGGGCATCATCTGCAAGCTCGAAGGCACCTTGCCTGGGAAGGCATAGTGGGCATCGAGCTGGCGGACTTCGCCACCCTCGCGCTGCGCCGCGACGGGCCGGTGCTGCACGTCACGCTGAACCGGCCGCAGGTGCGCAATGCGATGTCGCTGGCGATGGTGCGCGAGCTGCGCACGGTGCTGGCGCAGGCCGAGATGAAGGGCGACGTGCGCGCCCTCGTGCTGCGCGGCGCCGGCGGCCACTTCTGCGCCGGCGCCGACCTCGCCGACATGGCCGGCGCGCGCGCCAGGCTGGCCGAGAACCCCGATGTGCTGGTGCAGACCAACGCGGCCTTCGGCGAACTCTGCGTGGCCTACGCCGGCACCGGCATCGCCACGGTGGCCGTGCTGGAAGGCACGGTGATGGGCGGCGGGTTCGGCCTGGCCTGCGTCGCCGACGTGGCCCTGGCGGCCGAGGGCGTCAGCTTCCGCCTGCCCGAGACTTCGCTGGGCCTGGTGCCGGCACAGATCGGGCCCTTCCTCGTCGAGCGCCTGGGCTATGCGGAAGCGAAGCGGCTGGCCGTCACCGGTGGCCGTCTGGGCGCGCAGGAGGCGTTGGCGCTGCGGCTGGTGCACGAGGTGCATGCGCCCGCGGCACTCGACGCCGCGCTGGGCCGCGTGCTGGGCGAGATCCTGCAATGCGCGCCGGGTGCGGTGGCCGCGACCAAGGCGCTGATCGCGCAGGCGCGCTTCAAGCCCGCGGCGGCGCTGGTGCAGGAAGCCGCCGAAATCTTCTCCCGCGCGGCGCTGGGCGCCGAGGGCAGCGAAGGCACGACGGCCTTCATCGGCAAGCGCAAGGCCGCGTGGGTGCCGCAGTGAGCTTTTCGAAGATCCTGGTGGCCAACCGAGGCGAGATCGCCTGCCGCGTGATGCGCACGGCGCAGCGCCTGGGCTACCGCACCGTCGCCGTGTTCAGCGACGCCGACGCCCAGGCGCCGCATGTGGCGATGGCCGACGAGGCAGTGCGCATCGGGCCGCCGCCCGCAGCCGACTCGTATCTGAACATCGCGGCGCTGCTCGCCGCGGCGCGTGCCACGGGCGCCGACGCCGTCCATCCCGGCTACGGCTTCCTGTCGGAGCGCGCCGACTTCGCGCAGGCCTGCGCCGAGGCCGGCCTCGTCTTCATCGGCCCGCCCCCGGCGGCCATCCGCGCCATGGGCGACAAGGCGGCCGCCAAGCGCCGCATGATCGAAGCCGGCGTGCCCTGCGCGCCCGGCTACCTGGGCGACGAACAGAACGACGAACGCCTGGCTTCCGAGGCCGCCCGCCTGGGCCTGCCGCTGCTGGTGAAGGCGGTGGCCGGGGGCGGCGGCCGCGGCATGCGGCTGGTGCGCGAGATGGCCGCGCTGCCAGCGGCGCTGGCCGGCGCGCGGCGCGAGGCCCTGAGCGCCTTCGGCGACGGCACGCTGATGCTCGAACGCCTGGTCGAAGCCGGCCGCCACATCGAGGTGCAGGTCTTCGCCGACGCCCACGGCCACGCCGTGCACCTGGGCGAGCGCGACTGCACGGCGCAGCGGCGGCGGCAGAAGGTGGTCGAGGAGGCGCCCTCGCCCGTCGTCGGCCCGGCCATGCGCGCCGCGCTGGGCCGCGACGCCGTGGCCGCCGCGCTGGCCGTGGGCTACCGCGGCGCCGGCACGGTGGAGTTCATCGTCGACGCCGACCTGAACCACTACTTCCTGGAGATGAACACGCGGCTGCAGGTCGAGCACCCGGTGACCGAATGCATCACCGGCCTGGACCTGGTGGAGTGGCAGTTGCGCATCGCGCAGGGCGAGCCGCTGCCGCTGCGGCAGGACGAGATCACCTTCAGCGGCCACGCCATCGAGCTGAGGCTGTATGCCGAGGACCCGTACGACGGCTGGAAACCGCAGACCGGGCGCATCCTGCACTGGCAGCCCGGGGACAGCAGCGTGCGCATCGACCACGGCATCGGCGAAGGCGGCGAGGTCACGCCCTGGTACGACGCGATGGTGGCCAAGTTCATCGCCCATGGCCGCGACCGCGGCGACGCCATCCGCCGCCTCGTGCGCGCGCTGGACGACGCGCCTATGCTGGGCGTGGCGAACAACGGCCGCTTCCTGCGCGACCTGCTGCAGCACCCGCAGTTCGCCGCCGCCACGATGACGACGACGCGGCTGGACGAATGGGCCGCGGCGGGCACCGAGCCGCTGCTGCACAGGCCCGAGCCCACCGAAGCCGCCTGGCTGCTGGCTGCCGCGCTGCGCGCCGGCCGCGGCGGTGCACGGCCGGCGAGTGTCGCCACCTTCGACCTGAGCCTGCAATGCCAGGGCCGGACGCGCGTGCTGCGGGCGCCGCCGGCTGCGCTGGTGCTGCTGCGGCAAGACGGAGCACGGGTTCGCTACGCCTTCGAAGGCGTGCAAGGCCAGGCCCTGGCGGCCGATGACGGGCACGCGCTGCACCTGGCCATCGGGGGCGCCACCTTCAGCTTCACGGAACCCTCGCCCTACCCCGGCGGCGCGCCCGCCGCCGACCCGTTGCGCGCCCGCGCACCGGTGGCCGGCGTGGTGGCCCAGGTGGCCGTGGCGGCAGGCGAGACCGTCACCGTCGGCCAGCCGCTGGCCTGCGTCGAGGCGATGAAGATGGAGATGTGGGTCCACGCCGCCCGCGCCGGCACCGTGAAGGCCGTGCACGTGAAGATCAAGGACGCGGTGGCCGCAGGCGCGCTGCTCGTCGAACTGGAAGCTGCACCATGAACGACAAGGCCATCCTCACCTGCGCCCTCACCGGCGTGCTGACCAACCCGCAGCAGCACCCGGTGCCGGTGACGCCGGCGCAGATGGCGGCCGAGGCGCGCGACGCCTACAACGCCGGCGCCAGCATCATGCACGTGCACCTGCGCAGCCAGGAAGCCGGCCAGGGCCACATGCCCAGCTGGGACCCCGACGTGGCCGAGGCCGTGGTCGGCGCCATCCGCGCCGCCTGCCCCGGCGTCGTCATCAACCTCACCACCGGCGTCGTCGGCAAGGACATCTCCGGCCCCGTGGCCTGCCTGCGCCGCGTGCGACCCGAGGCCGCGGCCTGCAACGCCGGCACGCTGAACTACCTGAAGCTCAAGGACAACGGCGAGTGGGCCTGGCCGCCGATGGTCTTCGACAACCCGGTGGCCAAGGTGCAGGCGATGCTGGACGTGATGCGCGAATGCGGCATCCACCCCGAATTCGAGTGCTTCGACGTCGGCATCGTTCGCAGCGTGGGCATGTACCTGAAGGCGGGGCTCTTCGACGGCGTGCCCGAGGTGAACTTCGTGATGGGCGTGGCCAGCGGCATGCCCTGCGACGCCGCGCTGCTGGCGCTGCTGCCGGGCTACGCGCCGGCCGGCGCGGTGTGGCAGACCACGCTCATCGGCCGCGCCGAGATCTGGCCCGTGCACCAGAAGACCGCAGAGCTCGGCGGCATGCTGCGCACCGGCCTGGAAGACACCTTCTACCTGCCCGGCGGCGAGCGCGCCACCGGCAACGGCGTGCTCATCGAAGCGCTCGCCGCCTGTGCACGCCGCGCCGG
>CAIWPS010000783.1 GCA_903914615.1 uncultured beta proteobacterium
CCGAAGGCCTGGCCAACATGCTGCTGGAAATGCCCGACGGCCAGGTGCCGCTGGGTGCCATGCAGCTGGTGCACCGGCTGCTGGGCGCGGGCATTCGCCCCGTCATCGTGCACCCCGAACGCAACCGCGGCGTGATGGAAAAGTCCGAACGGCTGGAGCCCTTCATCGACGCCGGCTGCCGCGTCCAGATCACCGCCGGCTCGTTGGTCGGCCAGTTCGGCGCGCGCGCCCAGGCCGCTGCTGCTGGCCTGCTGGAGCGCGGCTGGGTGCATGCCGTGGCCAGCGACGCCCACAACACCACCGGCCGCCGCCCACGCATGCGAGACGCGGCGGACTGGCTCACCCGGCACCACGGCGCCGAGCTGGCGCGCCTGCTCACGGTGTTGGGGCCGGCCGAACTGTGCGGGCAATCGGAAGCGGAAGCGGCCGCGGTGCCTCCGCAGGGCGCGCGTGCTGCGCCACGGCCCGAAGCTGGGCAGCCCGCCGGGCAATGAAATGGCGCTGCCGGGTGTGACGCTGCCCGGCATGACGCCGCCGACCCGCTGGCCGCCGGTTGCACGGGTCTTTCCATGCTCGGCCCGTAACATTTGCCGGCTTCACCCCGCGAACACGGGGTGTCCGGCGGAATACCTGAATTGGGCAGCGCTGCGCCATTGACCATGGCAGGCCCGCGGTGTTAAGGTGAAGCGATCAGGGAATTCCAGGGCAGGAAATACATGCATTCACGCACTTTGTTGGCCACGATGCTGGGCGCCGGAGCCCTTGCCGTCGCGTCGGCCGTGGGCGCGGCCACGGTCTCCCGCACCGATGCGGCGCCTGCCGGCGCCACGGACAGTTCCGCCAGGGGGGCACCTGCTACGGGCTTGACGGTGTCGCCGCCGCTGACCGCAGCTCCCGTCGACATCAGCCCGGCAGCGCCGCCTTCGCCCGTGCGGCCCCCGGTGCGCCCGCCCACCCGCAGCTGAAACCCCGCCCCAGGCAGGCCGCCATTCGTTGCGGCTTTGCTCCGATCCCCACCGAGCCGGCTCCACCACCCAGGGCCGGCTTCGTTGTTTCTGGGCCGGACCCTGGCTGATGGCGTCATGACACCCACTACCGACGCGGCCGCTGGATCGGCTGCCCCGGCCGTCGCTGCAGCTTCGCCCGTAAAGCGCTGGCCCGCGGCGCTGGACCGTTGGGCCCATGCGACCCTGCTGGGTGCCATCGTCTGGGCGCCCTGGCCGCTGGGCAGCAACCGTCCCTGGGCGGTGGCGCTGCTGGCCTTCGTGCTGTGGCTGGCGGTGGCGCTGGCGGTGTCTGCGGCCGCGCTGGCGGGCCCGAAGTCATCGCTCGCCCAGAGCCGGCCCTGGCCGGCGGCCGCTTACATGCCGCTGGCCGCGTTGGCGAGTTTTGCGCTGCTGCTGGTGGCGCAGATGCTGCCCGGACTGGGGCCGGGCGGCGGTCCGATCTCCATCGACCCTTTCCACACCCGCGCCTACCTGCTGCGCACGCTGCTCTACGCCGGCGCCTGGCTGCTGGTGCTGCTGACGGTGCGCGACCGCGAACGCGCCGGCCGCCTGCTGGGCGCGGTGGTGGCCGCCGGCGTGCTGCAGGCGGTGGGCGCGGTGGTGCTGTACTCGTCGGGCGCGCACTACGACTGGCTGTTCACGCCGTTCGACCAGGGCGGGCGGGCCCAGGGCACTTTCCCTAGTCCGGATCACCTGGCCGGCTACATGGAGCTGTGCCTCAGCGCCGGGCTGGGCTGGCTCATCGCGCAGCTGGGCGCGGGCGAAGGGCAGGGCCGCGGCTGGCGCTCGCAGACGGTGGGTTTCCTGAGCTTCGTCATGTCGGCCAAGATGCTGCTGCGGCTGCTGCTGGTGGTGATGGTCATCGCGCTGGTGATGACGCATTCGCGCATGGGCAACGGTGCTTTCTTCCTGGCCATCGGCATCGTCGGGGCGCTGGTGGCGGCGCGGTCGCGCCAACTGCGCCGGCCAGCGCTGTGGCTGGTGGGCAGCATGGCGCTGGTGGACGTGCTGGTCATCGGCCAGTGGGTGGGGCTGGACCGCGTCATCCAGCGGCTGGAGCACACGGCCGAGGCCAG
>CAIWPS010000784.1 GCA_903914615.1 uncultured beta proteobacterium
CGGAAGGGGCCGGGCAGGCCCAGGAGCGCACTGCCTGCAGCCGGTCCTGCAGCAGCGCCGCGGCGGGCACGCACAGCACGTCGCGGCCCCAGTGCCAGGTGGCCACGCCGCCCACCAGCGCTGCCGCCACCACGCCGCAGCCTGCCGCCACCGCAGCGCGACGCCACCAGCGGTTGCGCCCCACCGCATAGTCGCCGGTGAGGAGTACCAGCAGGTGCAGCGCGGCCGTCACCATCAGCGCCGACAGCGCGGCCCAGCGCAGCTCGGCCCCGCCGGTCAGCCAGGCCAGCAGCAGCAGCAGCACCTCGAAGCCATAGAGCAGGCGCAGCGCGTCGCTGCGCCAGCGCTGGCCCAGCGAACGCGGCACCGACAGCGCCACCACGCCCTGCAGCAGCAGCCCCAGCCTCGCCAGCCAGCGCGTGGCGGTGCCGGCCGCAGCCTGGTCGTGCGACTTGCTGATGGCTTCGAGCATGCGCCCGGCGATGGCCACCGCACGCGCGGCGTTGCGCAGCGTGTCCTCGGGTCGCGGCTGGGCGTCGAAGGTGGGGCGGGTGCTGACGTACCAGACCAGCTGTTCCTGGTCGAGCAGGCCTTCTAGCGCGCCGGCCAGCGCCTGGCGCGCCGGCGTGTGGCCGATGTCGAGGTCGTCCAGCAGCAGAGTCAGGCGGTCAGGGCGGCCGCCGCGGCCGGCGACCTCGGCCACCGCCTGCGCCAGCAGGCCGGTCAGCTGCGCGCGCGCCGGCCGCACCAGCTCGGCCTGCAGGATGCGGCCCTGGGCCAGCCGCACCAGTTCGGCGGCGACGCGCTGGCTGTCGTCGTCCCGGCCCGGCAGCGCGGTGCGGACGAGCCGTTCGACGCCGTCCAGTCGGCCCCACATGATGTCGTTGCGGCGCCAGCGTTCGTCCAGGAAGGCGCCGAAATGCGCCAGCGCCGTGCCCGCCAGCTTGGGCAGGGCCGAGTGCGGGCCGCGCAGCGCGGTGGCGTCCAGCGGGCTCACGCGCACGACGTCGACGATGGCCGGCTCGCCGGTGTCAGTGTCGTAGTACAGCGGGTAGCGCATCTGGTCGAAGCCGTCGAAGGTGAGGAAATACTCGCCGAACAGCCGCCGCAGCGCGTTGTCGGTGCGGACTTCCAGCGCCTGGACGCTGCCGGGCTCGCATGTCCGCAGCTTGACCTGCAACTCGGCCACCTTGCTGCGCCCGTTGCGGCGCGGCACCGCCACCAGCTGCGGCTCGTGCAGCTGCGTCCAGCTGTCGTGCAGCCGCAGGTCCAGCCCGTCGTCGAAGAGCGTCGGCGCGTTGACCTGCGTCGCCTCCAGGCCGAGCTTGAACACCTGCCAGACGCGGGCCTCGCGGTCCGGCGGCCATTGGCTCTCGAAGTGGCGCACGCGCTGCAGCACGATGTCCTGCAGGTCCAGCGCGCCGGTGGGCGTGAGTGCCCATTGCGGCGGCACCGGCAGCTTCAACGCCTCGGCCGGCTCCGGCACCGCACCCGCCCGGGCCGGCTTGACGCCGCTGAGCACCAGCACGGCCGCACCGCCCGGCGGCGCCACCGCCTGGCCCAGCAGCGCGCGCAGCAGCTGCGCCATCTCGGCGCGCAGGTCCGGGTCCAGCTTCAGGGCCTGCGCCAGCGCCCCGCCGCGCGCGCGTTCGCGCCGCAGCCGCAGCACGGCGTCGTAGGTCGCCCGCAGGCGCGCCTTCAGGTCGGCCAGCGCCGGGCGCAGCGCGCTGCAAACGTCCGCTTGCCGCAGCCAGGCGCCGAGGTCGTCGCGGTCGGGGTCGAAGTAGCGGCCGAACTTCTGCGCCAGCAGTTCGCCCAGGTCGTCGGTCGGGGCGTCGGTCGGGGCGACAGCGCCTGCGTCCAGCCGCTGCGTGAAGATGTCGATCCGGCGCAGCAGGAAGCCCAGCCGCCGCAGCCGGTAGTCGAGGTCGTAGCGGTCCAGGAAGGCGTTGACCGGCAGGCGCGCCGGCCAGTCCGCCGGGTGGACCACGGCCTGCGCCTTCAGCCGCCGCAGGCGCTCGCGCTCCTCGAGCCGGGTGTCGGCAAAATAGCGCTCGCGCCAGTGGCGCGCCAGCGCCCGCAGCGCATAGAAGCCGTCGGACGCCGGGTCCACGCCCCAGACGCCGGCCATCTGCTCGGCCTGCCAGTCGCTGGTGGCGTAGACGCGCAGGCGCTGGTAGGGCAGGTAGGCCTCGCCGTAGTAGCCCACCATGCGCTCCAGCCACAGCGTCTGCCAGGCCGGCACCTGCCCTTGCTTGTCCAGCCTGACGCGCTCGAAGCGCGAGCGCCCGTCGCGGCGCAGGATGCGTTCGACGTCCTGCTCGCCCAGGCGCACGATGCGCTCGACGCGCTCGATGCGGCGGTTGCGCTGCAGGATCACCTGCAAGTCTTCGCGGATGGTCTCGTACAGCGGAATGCCGACCAGCGCGTCCAGCGTGTGCTCGATGGCGTTGGGCGTGGGCGCCTGGCGCGGGTCGACGTTCTCAAGCCGCTCGGGGTCGGGCTCGACGTAGAGCAGCTTGCGCCGCGCCGGCACGTCGCCGAAGCGCTGCGACAGCGCCTCGACGACGTAGCTGAAGGGCTTGTTGTCGAGGTAGCCGCCGTCGCCGAAGGGGCGGTTCAGGTGCGCGTCGTCGGCCAGCGCGGCGGCCGGCAGGGCGTCGAAGTAGGGCCGCCAGCCGGCCAGCCGCTGCGCGCCCACGCCGCGCGCCAGGGCCTGCGTGCGCGCCAGCGTCATGGGCTCGAAGGCGAAGGGGAAGGACGAGGTGCAGCGCGCCGCGAAGGCCAGGAAGGCATGGTTGTCGGGCGCGAAGTCCTGCCCCGGCGGCTGGCCGGGCAAGGCCACGCGGCTGGGGTAGCTGAAGTGGAAGCGCTGCTTGTGGCGGCGTTCCAGCACCACCTGGTCGAACAGGCGCAGCGGCACCGGCGCGCCGACGATGTCGGTGGTGGTGACGTACAGGTCCAGCTCCTCGACCAGCGGCGAAGCCTCGCCCGGGCGCACGAAGCCGGGCAGCGGCGGCATCGCGTCGAGCGCGCCCAGCAGCTGCAGGTACATGCGGTCGCTGTCCAGCAGCGAGGCCGGGGCCTGGCCGTCGTGGCGCTGGTCGTTGAGCAGGCGGCCGATGTCGCCTTCCTGGGTCCACAGGCGGGCCAGCGGCGAGAAGTCCTCGCCGTTGACCAGCGCCTTGGCGAGGTAGATGCCGTTGATGCCGCCGGCCGAGGTGCCGGCGATGACGTCGACGATGAAGCGCGTCGGCCGCGGCGCGGCTTCGCTGGCAGGCTCGGCGGGCCAGACATCTTCGCGGCCCTGGCCACGACCCTTCAGCGCGCGGGCGTAGCGCGCGACCCGGCCCGCGTCCTCGGCCAGCAGCGACAGGCGGCGATAGATCTCGCGCGTGGCGGTGCCGTCGTCGGCCGCCGCGTCGCCTGCCGCGGGCACGCGCGGCGTAGCGCAGGCCATCTCGAACAGCTCGTGGCTGACGCCGTTGATGTAGATGGCCAGCGAGACGCCGCCGTACATGACGACGCCGAAGCGCAGCTCGCTGCCGTAGTCTGCGGGGCGGGCTGCGCTGGCGGCCATGGTGCGAACGGCGTCAGCACGCCCGGTCGTGCGCCCGGTCGTGCGCCCGGCGGCGCACCCGGGCGCGCCCGCCGCCCCCCGCTCGCGGGATGACGACGCGGGGGGCCGCGGGGCGCGCATTCATTAAGATAGACACGGGGGATTCCGTAGAGGACAGGGCCGCGGATGAAGATCCAGAACAAGCATACAGGCGCGCCGACGCCGTGGCGACGGGCCGCGGCCTGGGCCACGGTGCTGCTGCCGCTGGCGCAGGCCGTCTGGGCCCTGCCGCTGCCGCCCGGCGAGGAAGAACAGCGCTGCTGGCTGCGCTACACGCGCGAACGCACGCAGGTCAACCTGCGCGAACCCACGGCGGTGGACTTCTCCAACCTGCGCGACGGCGACACCGTGCGCTCGCCGCTGCTGGTGGAGTTCGCGGTGCGCGGCATGGGCGTCGAACCGGCCGGCACGGCGGTGACGGGCACCGGCCACCACCACATCCTGATCGACAAGCCGCTGCCGCTGGACGTGCAGGCGTCGATCCCCTTCGACGACCTGCACCGCCACTTCGGCAAGGGCCAGACCTCGACGGTGATCGATCTCAAGCCCGGCCCGCACACCCTGCGCCTGCTCTTCGCCGACCACGAGCACCGGCCCTACTTCGTCTACAGCAAGCAGATCA
>CAIWPS010000785.1 GCA_903914615.1 uncultured beta proteobacterium
AGGACCAGCAAGGCACTCGATGCGCCAGCAACGGTGGTGAAGAACACCGCGAACACCGAGAAGATGGCTTCCGAACTGAGGTCGGTCAGAAAGCTGACCAGCCCGAGCTTCAGGACTTCGGGGTTCAGCTTCGCAGGCCGCTGCGGCTTAGAGGGCTTCATGCGGGCTGCTGCTCAGCCTGTCCCGGCGCTGTCACCCGGCCACCGATCACCTCGATGGTCCTGTCGCATCGCTCGGAAAGGGCCACGTTGTGCGTCACGAACAGCACCGTGGTGCCTTGCTCGGTATTGAATCGCCGCAGCAACGCGAACACCTCGTCAGCACTCTTCGTGTCGAGGTTGCCTGTCGGCTCGTCGGCCAGCAGCAGGGCCGGTCCCATGGCCAATGCCCGGGCGATGGCCACGCGCTGCTGCTGGCCACCGCTGAGCTGGCCCGCGCCGTTGTCTTTCCAGGGCGTGAGGCCCACCCTGTTGATCAGCGACTCGGCGCGCAACCGCATCGCGTCGTTGGCGAACTCCTCAGCACCCAGCATCGGCATCATCACGTTCTCCAAGGCCGTGAACGCCGTGATCAGGTGGTGGAACTGGAAGACGAATCCGATGCTGTGGCCGCGCAACCGGGTCAGCGCGGGGTCGTCCAGCTCCGTCGTCTGCTCGCCGCAGACCTCCACCGTGCCCATCGTTGGCCGGTCGAGCAGGCCGACGATGTTGAGCAGCGTGCTCTTGCCCGAACCCGAAGGGCCGACCACGGCGCAGAACTCGCCGTGTCGCACCGTGAGGTCGATACCATGAAGCACCTCGGTCTCGAACGCCGTGCCGACGTTGTAGGCCTTGCGCACGCCACGCAGTTGCACGACGACGGGATGGGCTACGGGGTCAGCCACGGATCGCCACCACCGGATCCAGCCGTGCAGCGCGACGGGCCGGTGCCAGTGCAGCGACAAGCCCTGTCATGGTCGCCAACGCGAGGGCCTCGATGAACAGCGAGGGCTCCAGCACCAGCGCAAACAGCGGCGTGCCATCCGCGCTGCGCGCCGAGCGTTGCCACAGCGCGAGCACACAGGCGCCAAGAGCGCTGCCGGCCACTGAGCCGGCCAGGGCCATCAGCCCGCCTTGCAGCAGGAACACCCGCATCACCTGGCCCTGCGAGATGCCCATCGCACGCAGGATGCCGATCTCGCGCGACTTCTGCACCACCACGACGGCCAGCACACTGGCGATGCCGAAGGCCACCGACAGGCCGACGAAAAAGCGGATCGCATTGTTCGACGTGTTCTGCGCCGCGATGGCCGTGAACAACTCGGCGTTGGTCTTGACCCAGCTGTCGGCCTCGACGCCGGTGGCCGCCGTGATGCGCTGCGCCACGACCTCGGCCGCATTGACATCGCGCACCGTCACGTCCAGGCTGGTCACGCCGCCGGGCAGCGCCAAGAGGCTCTGCGCGGTGCGCAGCGCAATGAACGTGCTGCGCTCGTTGGCCGCCTTGTTGCCGAGGTCGAAGATGCCGGCAATGCTCAAGGTGGTGTCGGCGCCGTTCACCGTGGTCAGACGCAGCTTGTCACCCACGCTCACGCCCAGGTCGCTGGCCAGCTCGGTGCCGTCGAGGATGTCGCTGCCTTTCAGATCGGCAATGCCTTGAACGATCTTGTCCGGCAAAGTGACGATGCGGTAGTACAGCAGCGGGTCGATGCCGGCCACCGTGATGGCGCGGCTGGCGACGCCACGCACCACAAGCGCCGAGCCGCCTGCCAGTGGGGACACCACCATCACCTCGGGCATGGCGCGGATCTGCTGGGCAACGGCCTGCCACTGATCGATGGATTTCAGGCGCTGCAGCGGCACCTGCACGATGGCGGCTTCCACTTCACCCGGTTGCGCGTGGACGCCCAGCCGCAGCGGCCGCGTCACGTCCTTCGGCGGCAGCAACTGGATATGCCCTTGCGCCGACAAGACACGGCGGATGAAGTTCATCTGCAGCCCCGTCATCAACGCCGACATGAGGACGATCACCGCCACGCCCAGCGCCACGCCGGCGATGATGAAAAGGGTCTGCAGGCGGCCCTCGCGCAGGAAGCGGATGGCCACGATCCATTCGAAGGGCAAACACGTCTTGAACATCGCGCTAGACGCTATGCCTCACTTCGGCGCCGCAGAGGCTGACGATGCGGCCGCCAATGTGGCTTGCACCCGGGCACCCGACTCAACGGCGGCTGAGCCGACCAGCACCGCATCGCCTTCGGCCAGACCGCCCCGCACTTCCGCCAGGCCGCCGCTGCGCAGCCCGAGCTGGACCGATCGGCGCACTGCTTGCCGGCCTTCCAGACGTAACACCCAGGGCGCCGTATCGGCGTCGCGAACAGCAGACAGAGGCACGATCAGCGCCTGCGCACGGCGGGCCACTTCGATGTCCACCGACACGGTCATGTCCTGCTTCAGCACTGCAGGCGGCGCCGCCACGTCGAGCTTGACCTCGACCGCACCGGTCGTCGCGTTGACGCCGGGGTTGATGTAGGCGAGCGTCGCAGCAAAGCGCTGGGTCGGGTAGGCATCGGCCGACACCAGCGCTGCTTGCCCCAGGGCCAGCAGCGCGAGGTTCTTCTCGTCGATGGCCACGATCAGCTGCGTGCGGCCCTGCGGCGAGAGCGTCATCAGCACCTTGCCCGGCTGCACCGCGTCGCCCACCTCCACGTTGCGAGCGATCAGCGTGCCGGCAACCGGTGCCTTGACCACGGCGTAGCCCGTGCGCGCGCGGGCGGCCTGTGCACTGGCCTGGGCACCAGCCACGTTGGCCATGGCGAGCGCACGGTCGCTGCCCGTCGCTGTCGTCGTCTCGAGTTGCTTCTGCGTCGCCCGCACCTCGGCATCGGCCAGCTCCGTGGTCTTGTGCGCATCGTCCAGCGCCGCTTGGCCGATGAAACCCTGGCCGAACAGTTCCTGGCTGCGCGCCCATGCAGCGCGGGCGGTCCTCAGGCTCGACTGGGCTTGGCGCAGGGTCTGTGCCGCCACGGGGCCCTGCACTTCCTGGAGCTGGCGCAACCTCGCCTGCGCCTGCACCACGGCCACGTCGGCCTGGCGGCCGGTGGCGTTCAGTTCGGCGGCCTCCAACTCAACCAGCGGGTCGCCCACCTTGACGGCCTGGCCTTCGATGACGGGAATGCGCAGCACGGTGCCGGTGATCTGCACGCCGACATCCAGCCGGTGCGGTGCTTCGACATGGCCGCTGGCGACGACGGTCTGAACGAAATCGCGCCGGATCACGGATTCGGTAGTCACCTTCGGACCCAGCCACCAGCGGACACTCAAGGCGCCAGCGCCGATCAGAACGATGAGGGCTGCGAGCGCCTGCCAGCGGTGAAGATGGAGGAACGAGGGCTTGGCCTTGCTCGGGGTGGTGGTCCGGGCTTCTGCACCGGTGCAGCCGGGCTGGCAACGGGCACAGCCGGCTTCACGGGAACGAGCTCGGCATGCGGTCCCACGACGGGTTCGGCCGGCACGGCCGCCACGCCGGGAACCGAGTCTCGTTTCACACGTGCGCGGCGACTTCGTGCGCCCGTCGTGCGAGCGGAGCCGAGAATTCATCGACCGATTCCAGCGCCTGTGCGGCCTGCACGACCGCTTCCAGGTCCGAGTCGAGCCAGTCGGCAGGACTGTGACCATCCAGGCGCGCATTCCGAGCCGCAAACCAGCTTGCAACATTCCACCCCGACCACAGCGACGGCAATTCCGCCCGGACACTTTGCGCGCAGGCCTTCAAAGCCAGGTCGTTCGCATCGAACTGGAACATCGGTATCCACAGGCTGTCACGCCACTCGAAACCGAACGCCTGGCCTGTATAGATCAGCTTGGCGAGGCTGACGGCGTTGCCGACCTGGTGCTCTTCCAACAGCCGGCCCACGATCTCGCCGGGGGCGGTGCCACCCGTCGCCCGGAAGGCCTCCAGCAGTGCGATGAAGCCGCGGCCGCTGGGAGTGGCGAAGTCTGCGCCCAACTCGCGCTGACCCTGTTGGACGAAATTTCTCATACCGCGTTCTTGTGCGAGCCGTCGCACAGCGGCTGGTTGCGGGTGGCCTTGCAGCCGCAGAAGTACACCGTGGAGGTGACTTCGGCAGCGAACTTGACGGGAGCGAACTGCCCCGCAGCCTTGTGCGAGCCATCGCAGAAGGGCTGGGTCTTGCTCTGGCCGCAGGAGCACCACCAGTAGTCCTTGCCTTGCTCGACATCGACCGCAAAGGGTATGTCGGACGCGCGAACGGGTGACGTCATGCTTGACCTCTCGGAAGATCCGTGTGGGAAGGACCACGCAGCGTACGAACAAGTTGGCTTGCGGACAGTGCGGCAGCGAACATGTGAAAACTGAATTCGCCTCTTGTCTCTCGTTGCGCGTTCGCTGTCGCACAGACCGGCCCGCCACGGCAGCGCAGGCTCGTGTTTTCCTCAACAGACCGGACCCACGACCATGAAGACCGATTCGCAACTGCAGCAAGACGTGATGGCTGAACTGAAGTGGGAACCCGCGGTGCATGCCGAGCAGATCGGCGTCGAGGTGAAGAACGGCGTCGTGACGCTGGCCGGTGAGGTCAGCAGCTACACCGAGAAGTGGAATGCCGAGCGTGCCGCTCAACGCGTCAACGGCGTCAAGGCGCTGGCCGTCGAGATGAAGGTCAAGCTGTCGGAATTCGGCAAGCGCACCGATGCCGACATCGCCGAGTCGGCCAAGAACATCCTGGGCTGGACGAGTTCCCTCCCGGCGGATGCCGTCAAGGTGCTGGTCGAAGGCGGCTGGCTGACCTTGTCTGGCGATGTGGAATGGCAGTACCAGCGCCAGGACGCGGCCGACAGCGTGCGCTACCTCTCGGGCGTCACGGGTGTCAGCAACCAGATCGCCATCAAGCCGTCGCTGTCGGCCACGGTCGTCAAGTCGGACATCGAAGCCGCCCTCAAGCGCCGAGCCGCAGCCGACGCAAAGACCATCTCCGTCGAAGTCAAAGGTGGCGATGTGACCTTGACCGGCAGCGTGCACAGCTGGTCCGAACGCGACCTCGCAACGCGATCAGCGTGGGGCAGTTCAGGCGTGCGCAACGTCGTGGACAAGATGAACCTCGTCTACTGAACCGGGAGCAGACCATGAGCAATCCTGATTCCGCCTTCTTCGTTTTTGACACCCACGCCGCCGCCGAAGAAGCCATCCGCACCCTGGGCCAGTCCGGCTTCGACATGAAGAAGCTGTCGCTGGTGGGCAAGGGCTACCACAGCGAAGAAAAGCCGATGGGCTTCTACACCGCGGGCGACCGCATCAAGGCCTGGGGTGGCACTGGCGCGTTCTGGGGCGGCATCTGGGGCCTGCTGCTGGCGCCTGCGGTGTTTGTCTTGCCGGGGCTCGGCCTGGTCGGCATGGCGGGACCCATCGTCGCCACGCTGGTCGGCGCGCTGGAGGGTGCCGTCGTGGTCGGTGGCCTGTCGGCACTGGGTGCGGCGTTGACCCAGGTCGGCGTGCCCAAGGATCAGGTCATCAAGTACGAGGCGGCCTTGAAGGTCGACAAGTACCTGCTGGTCGTGCACGGCGGTGCTGAAGACCAGGAGAAGGCCCGCAGCGTGTTGGCCAAGGCCAAGGTGGCGGTTGCGGCATAGAACGGCGCCTGCGCGCGCCGCGTCGCCCTGAACCGCGACGCGGCGCGGCATTCCTCGAATCACACCGGGTGCCAAGCCCAAAAAGGACCGGTCATGGACATCACGACACACCGCGCACGCATCACGGGACCGGTCTCCTACCTGTCTGGCAGTGGTCGAAAACAGAACATCCCCATCGGGCCTTGCCTCGTCGAGAGCCTCGGCGGGCGGTCGATCGACATCATCTGGGGGGGCGCGCGGGCAGAGTTCAGTGGCGCTGCCAGCCGAAGAGATCGAAGCGGCCCAGGATCACGGGCATCTGGTGCTGCTGGACTGAGAGCCTGAGAGTTTTTCTCTGAGCCCAGCAATCTGGCATGCGTCTGGCTTGTCTTTTGGCATGACGACACCTATCGAACGAGAGCCCCAGG
>CAIWPS010000786.1 GCA_903914615.1 uncultured beta proteobacterium
CCACTGCAGTTGCGACCAGAGATCGCCAACGAAAACTCAGGGGCGGTATCGAAGGGCGAGCGCCGCGCGAGAGGCGAAGCAGAGGAAAGACGAAACCAATGTTGATGGATCTCGTTCGTGCCATCGCCACGAGAGACGACATGGCGTTTCGACTGGTCGGGGAGGACCGCGGCTTGGCCCGGATGTCGATCGCGATGCGTTCGGCTAGCAACACGTTGAGCGACATCAACTTCAAATCGATCGAGCACTACGCTTACGGCGGCGATACTGCGCTCCGCATCGCCGCCACGGCCCACGACAGAGCCATGGCGTTGACTCTGCTCACCAGGGACGCCTGAGCTTGCCCCCGAAAAACGTACTCCATAGCTGATGATGAAATCGCAGACATGGAGCACAAGAGATGAGCAAGCAAGACGACAAGCGCCGGCGGGCGAAGTACACGCTGGAGTTCAAGCTGGAGGCCGTCAGGCTGGTCAAGGGGGGACAGGATGCGGCCGTGACAGCGCGGGTTCTGGCCATCCCCAAGGCCACGCTGGGCAACTGGATCCGGGCGTCCGAGAAGGGTGAACTGCACGGGGCGGGCGAGCGGCCGGTCAGTGCCGAGCAGATGGAACTGGCCCGGCTGCGGGCCGAGCTGGCGCGGGTGAAGATGGAGCGCGACATCCTAAAAAAAGCGACGGCGTACTTCGCGAAGGAGTCGTTGTGAAGTACGCCTGGATCGACAAGCTCAAGACGGTGTGGCCGATCACGCTGATGTGCCTGGTGCTGGAGGTCAGCGTCAGTGGTTTCTTCGAGCACCGGCAGCGCGCTCGACAGACCCGGCCACAGGGGCCTGAGCCAAGGCGACTGAGCAACGAGGCGCTGCTGGCGCACATCCGCGCGATCCACGCCGAATTCAAGGGCGAATACGGCTGGCCAAGGGTGTGGAAAGAGCTGCTGGCCAGGGGTGTGCGGGTTGGCAAGGACCGGGTGCAGCGGCTGATGAAGCTGCACGGCATCCAGGCGCGGGGCAAGAGGAAATTCGTCGTCACCACCGACAGCAAGCACGACTTGCCGGTAGCGCCGAACCTGCTGGAGCGGGACTTCACGCCCCAGGCGCCGGACCGGGTGTGGAGCAGCGACATCACCTACATCGCCACCGACGAAGGCTGGCTGTATCTGGCCGCGGTCATCGACCTGTTCAGCCGCCAGGTGGTGGGCTGGAGCATGCAGCCGCACATGCAGACCAGCCTGGTGACAGACGCACTGCGCATGGCGTGGTTCAGGCGCCATCCAGAGCCGGAACTGATCTTCCACAGCGACCGAGGCAGCCAATACTGCAGCCACGCCTTCCAGGCCGCACTCAAGGGCTATGGCATGCGCAGTTCGATGAGTCGCAAGGGCAACTGCTGGGACAATGCGCCCACAGAGAGCCTGTGGGGCAGCCTGAAGGTAGGGCGGCTGTATGGCAAGCGGTTCGCCACCCACCGTGACGCGATGGACGAGGTCATCGACTGGTTGACGTTCTACAACCACCGCCGGCTGCACTCCACGCTGGGCTATGTCAGCCCGCTGAAGTTCGAAGAAAACTGGCACGCGGGCCAGTCCAAGAAAGCCGCGTAACCGAGTGGCTATGGACTACGTCGGACAGGGGCAAGGTCAGCCGACGTCCAGGCCAGGAACCAGTGCGGCGCCCGGCCACTGCACTAAGCGGTGGCCGGCAGTCCGGAAACCTTCGCGTGGACTCCGTGGCCCAGGTGTCCGTGGTGCAGTGCTTGATTGATGCCGGTGCCGACCCGAATGCCGTGGACAAGGGCGGTGTGGCACCGCTGCACCGTGCGGTCCGCACGCGCTCTGCAGCTGCGGTGCGCGCCGTATTGTCCCGCGGTGCGGATGTGCGCCTGAGGAACGGAAAAGCGTCAACGCCCTTGCACCTGGCAGTTCAGAACACTGGGCACGGCAATAGTGGTTCGCCCACCCCGCGCGCGCAGCAAGGCGAGATCATTCTGTCTTTGCTTGAGCGCGGTGCCCGGCCAAACGTCCAGGACCTGGCGGGGAAGTCAGTGCTGAGGAGCGCCGTCAGCGACTGGCTCATCGAGCTACTTGACGAGGTTGATCTCATCAGGGCGGCGCCCGCGACTCGACGTTCTCCGTTGTCAATCCGGCCTGGCAGTCCTGTAGAAGTCGCCTCACCGTGCGAAGCCAAAACCGCAGAGCCCGGCACTCCAGACTCCAGCGCTAGCCTGGCATCACCAAGAAGGCAAGAGCTGCAAACGACAGCACCACGATGATCCAGGTGCCCCATGCTGGCAGCGACGACTGCGCTGAGTTGGCGCGATTTGGCATACAAAACCTCCGATCAAAGCAAGTCTCTGCCGCTTCGTCGGAGGGAAAGCACGGTCCATGCCGGGAGGAGGTACTGCGGCCCCCGAGCTGGCCTCATGAAGCAGGCGGCCACACTTGAGATGAGGCTCTCGATTCGGCCTTGTCAGTTTTCGTCGCTGCTACCGAACAAGCCACCCAGCAGCCCGCCTACTGCCATC
>CAIWPS010000787.1 GCA_903914615.1 uncultured beta proteobacterium
CGCGCGCTGCCGTACCGCGAGGCCCCGGCCCTGGTGCAGCGGGTGCGCGAGGCCCAGGGCACCGCAGCCCGCTGCCTGGAGCTGGCCGTCCTGACGGTGGCCCGCACCGGCGAGGTGCTGGAATCGACCTGGGCCGAGTTCGACCTGGACGCAGCCGTGTGGCTGGTGCCAGCGGCGCGCATGAAGGGGGGCGAGGACCATGCCGTGCACCTGACCCCGCGCGCCGTCGAGATCCTGCGCGGCCAGCTCGGCCAGCATGAGACCTGGGTCTTCCCCTCGCCGATGACGCAGGGCAGGGAGACGGTCAAGGCCCTGTCCAACATGGCCATGCTCACGCTGCTGGACCGCATGGGCGAGCGCCAGCGCACCACCGTGCACGGGCTGTGCCGCGCGACCTTCTCGACCTGGGCCTATGAGACCGCGGCCGCGCGCCCCGACGCCATCGAGGCCTGCCTGGCGCACCGTGAGGCCGACAAGGTGAAGGCCGCGTACAACCGCGCGCAGTTCACCGAGGAGCGAAAGGCGTTGCTGCAGGCCTGGGCGGACTACCTTGCCAGGCCGGCGGCGAGGGTGCTGCCGTTCGAGCACGCCGCCTGACGCACATCAGGCGCCGCCGTCGCTGGTGTTTGAGGTGTTACACAAAAGAGCTTGCAAAGCTGCATTTAGGTAATACATTAAACATCATCGACACAGCACCTGAGGAGTTCCAAATGATCCAGCGCAGCAGCCAGCAATGGGAAGTGGGCGAAGTGGTCCGCGTGGGCTTCATGCAGCTTCGCGTCGTGGCCAAGGAGGCCACGCCCGGCGACTACAAGCCCGACGCCTACCGCCTGTGCGGCCTGGGCGCGAACGCCTCGCGTCAGTACCGCTTCGTCCCCCACAACGGCCTGGAGCGGCTGCAGTGAGCGGCGAGCCGAAGGAAGCCAAGCCACGAGGCCGGCCGTCACTGCCGGCCGAGGAGAAGGCGGTGCCGGGCTCTATCCGGCTGACGCCGGCCAGGTGGGAGAAGCTGCGCCGGCTGGGTGCGACCTGGCTGGCCAAGGCCATCGACAAGGCGCGCGAATGAACACCGACCTGCGCGCCACCCTCACAACCACCTACCGCGGCGAGCCCCTGGCCGTGGTCGATGGCCTGCCCGGCGATGGCGCCGAGCTGCAGCCGGCCCGGCTTCGTGCGCTTGCCGCGGCGCTGCTGCAGATCGCCGGCGACCTCGAGTCGCGGCCGGCGCCGAAGAGAAACCCGCAGCCGACGCGCAAGGAGTACCGCATCGGAGCTTGAACCCCGCCCGAGGCATCGGGCAACGGCGTCGCAGCGTCCTGCGACAAGGCGGGCCAGCACAGTGCAGGAACACCGTGCAGGCCCTGACCACAACGTGCAACCCTGAAAGGACACGCACATCATGGCTACCCTGAACCATACCAGCGCCCCCGTGGCGCAACGCACCACGGCCGAGGCCCCTGCTGACATCGAGGAGTGCAACGAAGGCGATTTCATGATCGGCGTGAAGCTGGCCATCGACTTCCTGCGCGCCTGCCAGCGCGTTGACGGCACCGACACTGAGCACGCCTGCGCCATCCATCGCGAAGGCAAGCCGCAGGCGCAGATCCTTCCCGAGCTGGTGACTGTGCTCGGGTCCGGCCCGAAGGTCGCGGAGGGTGCGAACGCCATCCTGGTCGAGTTCATCTCCTCGGCCTTTGGCGGCGGCGAAGGGCCGATGAACCTCGACGCCTACGAGGCCATGCCCTACGAAGAGTTTGTCGGCGGCAGCGCGGTGGCCAAGATCGTCGACGGCGGGGTGCTCCATGTGCCTGACCAGGAGCAGCGATTCACGGCCCAGCGCTTCACCACGATGCTGGAGGCCACCTACGAGGCCAGCGGCCTCCACGACCTGGTGGACCATGTGCTCGACTCGATGCCCAACACCGTCGAGGCACGACAGACGCGCCGGCAGCTCAGGGCACTGCTGCTGCGCCTGGCAGAGCTGAACAGCATCCTGATGTCGGGCCTAGACGACGAGATGGAAGACGACCGGGCGCTCGCCACGCGCCTCTCTGGCCCTTCGCGTGCCGTGCAGCACGAGGTGGTGAGCCGTGGCTGAGCTGCACCAGCTGCATGGGGACGGCACGCCGCCAGTCGTCGCCAATCCCCCGCCCCGCAAGCGGCGCAAGGGCCAGGCCTGGCGCAGCCGCTTCGTCAACGAGGCGGCGCACGAGATCGAGGCCATTGGCGTGCTGCTGCAGCGCGAATTCGCCACACCCGACCCTGGGATTGACTCGACACTGGTGCGAAGCCTCGGCGCGCGGCTGGAGGAACTGAGCGGCATCGTCTTCGCCGCCGATGACGAGAACGACACGGAGGCGGATGTGGCCGAGCGGCTGCGCGGTCCAGAGGCCGCCAGATCGCGGAGCCGGAAGCTCGAGTAGCACCACCACCGCCGCGCCGGCTGCA
>CAIWPS010000788.1 GCA_903914615.1 uncultured beta proteobacterium
CTGCGCGCCGGCTTCGACCAGGCACTGCTCGGCCTGCGCCAGGGCCCGCTGCGTCGCCCCTTCGGCGCACGGCCACATCGGCGTGCGGCACACGGCGATGCGGGCGCCAGCCAGTGGGAACGGCGCTGCTGGAGCGGGTGCCGGCTCGGCATCGAAGACATCCAGCAACAGCCGCAGGTCTGCCGCCGAACGCGCCATCCAGCCCAGTGTGTCCAGCGTCGGTGCGTAGCGCTTGCAGCCTTCGGTGCTGACGAGGCCGTGGGTGGGCTTGAGCGCCCAGATGCCGCAGAACGACGCCGGCCTGATCGTGGAGCCGCCGGTCTGCGTGGCCAGCGCCAGCGGCACGTGGCCGTCGGCGACGGCGGCGGCCGAGCCGCTGGACGAGCCCCCCGGCGTGCGCGCCAGATCGTGCGGGTTGCGCGTGGCGGCGCGTCGCCCCGTGGCCGCGAACTCGACGGTGTCGGTCTTGCCCAGAATGACGGCGCCCGCGGCGCGCAGGATGGACACGCAAGCCGCGTCCACGCCGGGCTGTTCGCCTTCATGCAGCGGCGAGTTGTGCTGGGTCGGCAGGTCGGCGGTGGCGATCACGTCCTTGATGCCCACCGGCAGTCCATGCAAGGCGCCCAGGGGCCCGCCCGCAGCGAATCGGCGGTCTGCAGCGCGCGCCTGGGCCAGAACATGCTCGGGCCGCACGGTCACCCAGGCGCGCACTTTGTCGTCACGCGCGGCAATCCGCTGCAGGCAGCTGTTGGCCAGGGCTTCAGCGCTCAGTTCGCCACTGCGCAGGCGCGGAAGGAGTTCGGCGGAGGTGGGTACCCTGGGCAGCTGCGGCATGGCATGGCGAAATGCGAATGGCATCACGGCGCAGCGAGTCTAGGGCCGTTTCAAGCGGACACGGCGCTGGCTGGGGCTGGCTCACGACGACGTCTCGAGCCATGCGTTGCTTGTTGGAGGCCTACGCCATGCCGGGTGCAACTTCGTTGGCGCAGGAAAGGGCCAGTTGCGCGAGTCCCTTAAAACCGGCAGCCTGGCAGCGTCCCAGCCGGCTGAACCAGGCGCGCCACGAGGCTGCCGTGCAGTCGCGCGCAGCTCCAGCTGTGCCGCGAACGCTCTGCCCACACAGCCTCTCCTGGCTCCCACCGGTACCCCGGTTGCCAGCCACGAAGCCGTTGATGCACTCTCGCGCCCCCATCCACGAGGCACCCAGGAGGCAGGCTTGAGGACTTCATTTGCCAAGATGCCGGCTGTGGCAGCGCTGACTCCGGTCGGGGCATTTGTCGCGGGCTCGGCCGGCGCGCGGTGCAACCCCTTGGCAGGCATGGCGCCGCAGGTGCAAAGGCAGTCGTGGACCGGCACCGACGCGCCGCGCAGGCACTTCGTCGAGGAGAAGGGCGACGATGACATCGTCGGCTTCTGGAACATCGCGTTGACCCGCCACGGCCATCTCGGAATCCCAGACGGCGCCGTCCGCGAGAAGCGGTTGCAGTGAACGTCAGTTGCAGGTCGGATCAGGCATCCGACTGGAAAGGGCGAAAGCGACGCATCGGCGGCAGCCCACAACGCCGTACTCAGCGCGTGCCGAGGCCGGAACTGCTGCGGTACGCCCAGAACCGCGGCAATGCAAACCCTGTCGCGATCACGCCGGCCAGGCACAACAGTCCGCCTGCCCATAGGGCCGCCGACACGCCCCAGGCGTCGGCCATGAAGCCGGCGCGGACGTTGCCGACCAGGGGGCCGGTCAGGTAGCTGATCATCTCGATTCCGGCAAGCCGCCCGCGCAGTGCATTCGGGATGGTTTCGTTCCAGATGGTGCCGCGGAACACGCCGCTGACCATGTCGGCCGCGCCTGCCGCGGCCAGGCACACGAGCCCGAGCATCAGGCTCGGAGCAAAGCCAAGGGCCACGATGGCCAGCGCCCACACGGCCGCCGCGACGACGACCGCGCGACCGTGGCGCTTGACCCTGCCGGCCCAGCCGCTGAAGAGCCCGATCAGCAGCGCACCCACGGACATGGCCGACAGCAGCCAGCCCACGGACTCGGTGCGCCCGTCCGCAGCCGCCATGGCCGGGAACAGCGCGATCGGGAATGCGAAGGCCATCGCCACGACGTCGACGATGTAGGTGCCCATCAGCGCAGGCCGCGCCCACGCAAAGCGCACGCCCTCGGCCAGATCGGCCAGCATGTGGGGACGCGCGAGCGGCCTCTCGACGCGGCCGATGCGCTGCCGCGGGATGCCGACCAGGAACAGGATCGCAGCGATGAATGTCGCGCAGTCGAACAGGTAAGCGCCCAACGCGCCCCAGCGCGCCAGCAGCAGGCCGGCAAGTGCAGGCCCGGCGACCATGCCGACCGTGCCGCGCACGGAGGACAAGGCGGCGACGGCGGCAAACTCCTCGGGACGCGCCAGCTTCTGCGTCAAAGCCTCCAGTGCCGGCCTGTGGAAGCCGGAAGCGCCCTGCAGCAGCGCCACCAGCGCATAGATCGCCAGCGCGCTCGGCGTGGCGGTGAGCGCGTTGGCGACAAGGCCGGCCACGCACAGCGCCATCAGGGCCTCGGAACCGATCAGCAGGCGCCTTCGGTCCACACGGTCGGCCACCGCGCCGCCCAGCAAGCCGCACACGACGACAGGCGCGAGCTGGACCAGCCCCAGCAGCCCGACCTGCGCGTTGGAGTGGGTCAGTTGGTAAAGCTGCCAGGGCACGGCCACGTAGCTGACCATGGTGCCGAGGCCGGAGATGAACTGGCTTGCGAACAGCAGGCGAAAGGCCGCGTTGTGGCGCAGCGGGCCGATGTCGATCAGCACGGTGGGCGGGCGCAGTCGGCGCGATGGCCCGCGGCAGTACCGTGGATGCCAGCACGGCCCGGGCCGCAGCGTCGCGCAGGGCTCAATCGGCGAACCTGGGTTCGCGCCGGGCCGTGGCCGCCGCGACGGCCTCGACCTGGTTCGGGCTGCCGATCAATGCCTGCTGCTCGCGCGCCTCGGCCTCAAGCACGCCTTCGGGCGACGTCTGCGGCAGCAGGTTGCTCAGCCGCTTGGCAGCACGCACGGCCTGCGGGTTGCGCGTGGCGATCTGCCCTGCCAGCGCGCGCGCCTCGGCCAGCGGGTCGGCGCATATGCGGGTCGCCAGGCCGAGGGCCACCGCCTCGGCCGCGTCGACGATGCGGCCGGTGTAGACCAGCTCGCGCAGATGGTCGCCACGCACCAGGCCGGCGGTCAGCGCGTGGCCTGCCATGTCGGGCACGATGCCCCACTTGATCTCCATGGCACTGAAGCGCGCGTCGGGGGTGCACAGCCGGATGTCCGCTCCCAGCGCGATCTGCAGGCCGCCGCCGTAGGCCACGCCCTGCACCGCAGCGATCACCGGCACCGGCAGCCGGCGCCATCCCCAGGCGACATGCTGGAAGGCGTTCGCGTCGCCGTGGGTACGCGGCAGCAGGTCGCGCACGCTGCCCTCGCCGCTGCCCATGGCAGCGAAGGAGGCCATGTCCAGGCCGGCGCAGAAGGCGCGGCCTTCGGCATGCAGCACCACCGAACGCAGGCCAGGCGTTTGCTGCAGCTGCGCGATGGCGGCGTTCAGGGCATCGAACATCGGCGGGTCGAGCGCGTTCATCTTGTCGGCGCGCACCAGCACCACTTCGCCGACGCCCTGCGCATCGACTGTCACCCGCACCCGCGATTGGCTCATTCCGGTTCCCACGTCAACGTCGTTCGGGCGCAGCATAAGGCCCATGGACCCGTCGACAGGGGCGCGACGGTGCGGCGCGGCCGCGTTGCCCGGAACGGCCGGGCTGAGCCGGCGCGCAAGAAAAGCCTGTAAGACCGCCCCGGCCCGCACGACCAAGTTCTTCCGGGAAGTTCCCGGTGCGTTCCGCCGGCCCGCCCCGGGCCGGATCGGTCAAATCGTCCCTCACAGAGGAGTTACCCATGTTGACTATGAAATCCGGTGCCATGGTGGCCGCCGCCGCGGCTACGCTGTTCGCTGCGGGCTGCACGACTTCCCCCATGGCCACGATGGCCGACGCCGGCAGCGTGAAGTGCTCTGGCGTCAACAGCTGCAAGGGCACTTCTGAGTGCAAGGCAGCCACGAATGAATGCAAGGGCCAGAACAGCTGCAAGGGCCAGGGCTGGGTCAGCAAGGCTTCGAGCTCAGCCTGCACGTCGGCCGGCGGCAAGGTCGTCTCCTAGGCGCCACGGGGCGGTGGCAACAGGGCTGTCGCCTGCCGCTGCCCCGCCCACAGGCCATGCCATGAGCGCATCCGTCGAGGGCTTCGGGCTCGGTCTGCGGCCCGAGCATTACGCCGAGTTCAGCGAGCGCCAGACCAGGGTGGACTGGCTTGAGATCATTTCCGAGAACTACATGGTGCCCGGCGGCAAGCCGCTGGCGCATCTGGACCGCATCCGGCGCGATTACGAGATGGTGATGCATGGCGTCTCGCTGTCTATCGGCAGCGTCGATGCGCTGGACATGGACTATCTGCGGGATCTCAAGTCGCTTGCCGGGCGCGTCGAGCCGGCATGGATCTCCGACCACCTGTGCTTCACCGGCCTGGACCA
>CAIWPS010000789.1 GCA_903914615.1 uncultured beta proteobacterium
ACATGTTCGTCCCAACTTGAGGCGTGCAACCTCAGTACGTCAGTTATCGGCTCCGGGACCCGTGCCCTGAAGAGCGTGGCGGGTAGCCCAGGGGAGGAATTGTCGTCCGGCTCCAAGCTATAACCCGCCTGGGGTCCGCAGTCCTGGACCCGGGTGTTGCCGCTGATCACGGTCCGCTCGCAAGAGTGAACTGGTTCTGGCCGGCGTCAACTAGGGAGTCCACGTGACGACAACTATCCTGTCCGGTTGGAGGCGGGGGATTTGATGTCGTTCAGGCGTTTGGGCTGGGTGTTTCCTTGGTCTCCTTTTAGACGGCTGCTTGGCAAGCGAAGCGCGTCAGGCCGTAGGTGTTGGCCGGGGAGCGGTGGTCAAGCCACGGACCCCGCCAGGGGCTGTCCACAGGCTCGTCCTGTGGACAGGTGGTTTGTCCACGGCGGACGCGGTTTTGCTTAGTTGGCGGCAGTAGTTGTCGTTGTAGTTGTCGCCGCTCGAGCTCGTTTCGTTGGCGCTTGTTCGGCCTGCGCAGTCCGGCGTCGATAGCTCTCGACATTCATTTCCAGAATTGTCGAGTGATGCACGAGCCGATCCACGGCCGCCACGGTCATGGCGGCGTCGACGAACACCTCGCCCCATTCCGAGAACGGCGTGTTGGCCGTGATGGCGATGCTCTTGCGCTCGTAGCGCTCGGCGATCAGCTCGAACAGCACACTGGTCTCGGCCTGGTCGCGCCGGACGTAGCTGAGATCGTCAAGGACAAGCAGATCGAAGCGATCGAGCTTGGCCAACTCGCTGGCCAGGCGCAGGTCGCGACGCGCCGTCTGCAGGCGCTGCACGAGCTCGGAGCAGCGCATGAACAGGACCCGCCGCCCGGCATCGATCAAGGCGTGCCCGAGTCCGCTGATCAAGTGGCTCTTGCCCACGCCAGGCGGGCCGAACAGAAGCACGCTGGCGCCGCGATCGAGCCACTCATGACCGGTGGCCAGCGCCATCACCTGGGCCTTGGACACGCTGGGCACCGCGGCGAAGTCGAAGCTGGACAGGCGCTTGTCGGGGATCAGTGCCGACTCGGCGCGACGGCGTTCGATCCGGCGCACGTCGCGCTCGTTCATCTCGTGCTCGAACAGCGCTTCGAGCAGCCGGCTTCCCGGCCAGCCTTCGCGGTCAGACTGCTCGCATAGATCGAGCGCGAGCCGCTTGATCGACGGCAGCCTAAGTTCGGTCAGTATCAGGTCCAGCCGGGCGTTCATGAACGTACTCACGCCTGCACCCTCAGCAAGGCGTCGAAGCCCGCCAGATCTGGCAATTCGACCTTCACGTTGGGCAGAACGCCCGGGCGTGGCGCGAGCAGCGCGGTCAGCGCGATCAGGTCGGGCAACTGATCGAGCTCGATGAGCTGCTCGAGTTCGCTAGCCAGCTGTGCCTCATGGCCGTCGGCCGCCAGTACGAGCAAGCCCACGATAGTCTTACAGGCCTCGCGTTCGCTCAGTCGCGCGCTCAGCCGCTCCCAGGTCAGGCGATAGACCGCGCGCGGGAACATCGCGTCGCGCAGCACCCAACGGGCGAAGGCGCCGGGCTTGCGTCGCAGCGCTCCGACCATGTGCCGGTAGTCGATGTCGCGCGGGTGGCGCTGCCCGTCGCGGTGGGTCAGACGCACTCGTTCGAGCACCCTCGTGCCGCCGAGCCAGCACTCGATATGGTCGGTGTACAGGCGAACCATCAGGCGCTGCCCGATGAGTCGGCTGGGCGCGCTGTACAGAGCGCCGCGCACGTTGAAGACGGCGTACTTGCTCACCCGTGCAGGCACCTCCTCGTACTCGGCTGTGCGTCGCTGCGGCAGCGCGCGCAATGTGGCGCGCTCGACCACCAGACGCACGGTCACGCGGGCGTTCAGTCGCGCGACGATCGTCTCGACCAACGCCTCGTAAGGGCCACGTTCGTCGAAGCAGCGCGAGCCGCGCAGGCGCAGAGCTTGGTCGAGTGCCGTCTTCAGCGAATCGTGTCGCGATTCGATCGAGCCATTCTCCTGTGACTGGCCCGGGTTGCATCGGCTCGCCCGCATGTCGTAGTGCCTGCACAGCGCAGCGTAGCGGTGTGTGAGCTCTTGTTCCTCAGCCAGGTTGTTGAAGGCGGCCGACAGGCTGTCGGTGCGGTGCTCCTCGGGGACACCGCCCAGGCGCCACAGCGCCGATTGCAGCCCGACGGACAACGCGATGAAGCTCTCGCCGCCTTCGAACACAACCGCGTGGCGCCAGCCCGAATGCGCCAGCGCGAACTGATAGATCCGGTGCGGGAAGGCGACGCCGGCGACAACTACCTCAAGCTCGTCGCAGACGGTGAAGTCGGACAACCCGAGTCGGCCCGGCGGGTGCTCTTGCGCGAAGAAGACCTCGCGCTCGGGGCCGTGCATGGCGCGCCACTGGCGCACACGTCGCTGCAGCGTGCGCAGCATGTCCGGGCCGTAGGAGCCTGGGTAGCGGCGCTGCAGTTCCTCCAGCAGCGTGACAGCGTTCAGCATGGCGTCGGCTTCGAGCAGCGGCACCACTTCGCTGCTCCACACCGAGGCCAATGGGTCAGCTCGGGTGCGCCAAGCTCGCTCCTTGCGCTGCGAGGGCAAGGCCTCGCTGTTTTCGATCCGCCTGGCACTGCGGTCGCAGATGCCGACCTTGGCGGCTGCCGCTACTTGCGTGAGCTTCAGCCGGTGTTGCTTGTACTTTTGCACTTGGTGATCCGTGATCTTCTTGCCGGGCACTGCGCGAGCCTACGTTCAATGACGATCGGCCCACGATAGACCCGCCTCCCGGACCAGCCCGGCACTGGTGCTCAACCGGACAAGATAGTTGTCGTCGACTGGACATGGTCATTGTCGCCAACCAACGCACAGATCTTCATGGGAGGCGCCGCGGACGCGCCTCAAAACGAGACCGCCCTTCCGGCAACCCACGCCCTCATCAAACCGCTGCCCGTCTTCTTGGCGCGGATCGTCACCGCGGCCCACGCCCGCAATCCGAGCGCGACAACGGTGGGCGACCTCTTTGGCAACGACGCCCCCGGCGGCAACGAACCGCTGGATGGCAATCCCCATGGACGCCTGCGCGCCACAGCAGCACGATTGTTCAGCGGTCTGACGGCTCTCATCCTGCGCCTGGGCATCGACCGGTACGACGCGGCGTTGATCAGTGGCGATCTGAGCCTCGTTCCGAGATCCCGCTTCTTCTACGTTCGCAGCGATCCTGAGCGATTCGTGTCGGCATGCAGGCGCACGTTCGCCGAACTAGGCTGGGGAGACTGCGCGCCGCTGGACACGGTGCTGCCGTTCGGCAGCCAGGTCGTCCCGGCGCCAGGGAGCGTTCAAGCGGTGCATCAGCGCTTCGGCGCACAACTCCAAGCCTTGCGCCCCGGACGTCGGCGTGAT
>CAIWPS010000790.1 GCA_903914615.1 uncultured beta proteobacterium
CGTCGATGCTCGGTCGCACCGGCGTCTTCATGCCTTCGGCGCTGCTCGCGTCCTGGTCCACCAGCGGGCCCGTGCTGCAGCTGGGGGTCAGCCTGAGCCAGGGCCTGGTACTCAGCGAGGGCCTGGTGCTCAGCGAAGGGCTCGTGCTCAGCGAAGGCCTGGTGCTGAGCGAAGGGCTGGTGCTGAGTGAAGGCCTCGTGCTCAGCGAAGGCCTGGTGCTGAGCGAGACCGTGACCTTCGGCGAACCCTGAGTCGGCCGGCGCGCAAAGGCCTGAAAAGGCCGCGCCGGCACTGTCTGTTCCTGCGAGCCGCAGCACGGCGCCGCCGCTACGCTGCCGCGGTGAACGCCAGCCTGCCCACCGTCAGCACCGACCCGGCCGACCGCGCGCGGGCCCAGGTCCACTTCGGCCGCGGCGCGGCACACCAGGCGGCCGGCCGCGACGACGAGGCGCGCCGCGAATTCGAGCTCGCGCTGGCGCAATGGCCGGGCTGCGCCGCGGCCTGGTCCAACCTCGGCCTGCTGGCCGAGAACGCGCTGGCCCACTCCCAGGCGCTGGGCTGCTACGAACGCGCGCTGGCGCTGGACCCTGCGCTCTTCGAGGCCACGCTCAACCTGGCCACGCTGCTGGGCCGCCTGAAATGCTTCGACGAGGCCGAGCGCGTCTTCGGCCAGGCCATCCGGCTGCGCCCGGCGTCGGCGGCGGCCTGGAGCAACCTGGGCGCGATGCTGGCCTGCCTGCGCCGCGACGCCGATGCGCTGGCCTGCTGCGCCCACGCCGTCCAGCTCGACCCGAACAACGCCAAGGCGCGCTTCAACCTGAGCTACCCGCTGCTGCGCCAGGGCCGGCTGGAGGAAGGCCTGCTGTGCATGGAGGCGCGCGACAGCGCGCAGAAGCTGCAGCGCCAGATCGACGGGCCGCGCTGGGCCGGTGAAGACCTGGGCGGCCGCCGGCTGCTGCTCGTCAGCGACGCCGGCCACGGCGATGCGCTGCAGATGGCCCGCTACGCCGGCCTGCTCAGGGCCCGCGGCGCCGGCGCCTTGATCTTCTACGGCCAGGCCGGGCTGAAGCGCCTGTTCCAGGAGCAGGGCGCCTTCGACCGGGTGCTGGCCTACGACGAACCGCCCGCGGCGAGCGACTGGGACCTCTGGTCGCCGTTGATGAGCCTGCCCTTCCTGTTCCGCACGCGGCTCGATTCGATCCCGGCCAAGCTGCCCTACCTGCATGCGGACGAAGCACGCCAGGTGGCCTGGCAGGCCCGGCTGCGGCGCGGCGTGCCGACGGGCGAACTGCGCGTCGGCCTGGTCTGGCGCGGCAACCCCCGCCACGAAAGCGATGCCGACCGCTCGCTGCCCCACCTGCGCACGCTGGCGCCGCTGGCCCAGGTGCGCGGGGTGCGCTTCGTCAGCCTGCAGTCGGGCGCCGGCGCGGACGACGTGCCACAGGCGCCGCCGGGCCTGGCGCTGCTGCCGCTGGAACATCCGCTGGGCGACTTCGCCGAGACCGCCGCGCTGGTGGCTGGCCTGGACCTGGTGATCGGCGTCGACACCTCCATCGTCCACCTCGCCGGCGCGCTGGGCGTGCCGGTGTGGGTGCTGCTGGGCGACTACAAGACCGACTGGCGCTGGCTGGAGGGCCGCGAGGACAGCCCCTGGTACCCGGGCGTGATGCGCCTGTTCCGCCAGCGAGTGGCGGGCGACTGGGCCGGCGTGCTGGCCGACGTGGCCGCAGCGCTGGCCGCTCGGGCCGCTTCGCTGCAGACCGGCCGCGCCCAGGCGCTGGCCGCCTGAGCGGGCTAGAAGAGGAAGTATTTCTGCGCCAGCGGCAGCACCGTCGCCGGCTCGCACGTGAGCAGCTGCCCGTCGGCGCGCACGCGGTAGGTCTGGGGGTCGATCTCCATCACCGGCAGGTAGGCGTTGTGCACCATGTCGGCCTTGGTCACCTTGCGGCAGCCGTGCACCGCGGCCATGCGCTTCTTCAGGCCCAGCTCGTCGCCGATCTCGTTGCTCAGCGCTGACTGGCTGACGAAGGTCAGGCTGGTGGCCTGCAGCAGCCGGCCGAAGCTGCCGAACATCGGCCGGTAATGCACCGGCTGCGGCGTCGGGATGCTGGCATTGGCGTCGCCCATCAGCGCGCCGGCGATGAAGCCGCCCTTGAGCACCAGGCTGGGCTTGACGCCGAAGAAGGCCGGCCGCCACAGCACCAGGTCGGCCCACTTGCCGACCTCGATGCTGCCGACCTCGTGGCTGATGCCGTTGGCGATGGCCGGGTTGATGGTGTATTTGGCGATGTAGCGCTTGACGCGGAAGTTGTCGTTCCTGGCGCTGTCCTGGGGCAAGGTGCCGCGCTGGCCCTTCATCTTGTGCGCCGTCTGCCAGGTGCGGATGATGACCTCGCCGACGCGGCCCATGGCCTGGCTGTCGCTGCTCATCATGCTGATGGCACCGAGGTCGTGCAGCACGTCCTCGGCGGCGATGGTCTCGCGGCGGATGCGGCTTTCGGCGAAGGCCAGGTCCTCGGCGATGGCCGGGTCGAGGTGGTGGCAGACCATCAGCATGTCCAGGTGCTCGTCCACCGTGTTGGCCGTGTAGGGCATCGTGGGGTTGGTGCTGCTGGGCAGGAAGTTGGCCTCGCCGACCACGCGAAGGATGTCGGGCGCATGGCCGCCGCCGGCGCCTTCGGTGTGGAAGGCGCACAGGCTGCGTCCGCGCGTCGCGGCGATGGTGTCCTCGACGAAGCCGCTCTCGTTGAGCGTGTCCGAATGGATGCTCACCTGCGTGTCGGTGACCTCGGCCATGGTCAGGCAGTTGTCGATGGCCGCGGGCGTGGTGCCCCAGTCCTCGTGCAGCTTCAGGCCGATGGCGCCGGCGGCGATCTGCTGGCTCAGGGCCTCGGGCTTGCTGGCATTGCCCTTGCCCAGGAAGCCCAGGTTCATCGGAAAAGCCTCGGCCGCCAGCAGCATGCGGTGCAGGTTCTCGGGCCCCGGCGTGCAGGTGGTGGCGAAGGTGCCGGTGGCCGGGCCGGTGCCGCCGCCGAGCATGGTGGTGATGCCGCTGGTCAGCGACTCCTCGATCTGCTGCGGGCAGATGAAGTGGACGTGGCTGTCGATGCCGCCTGCCGTGACGATCATGCCTTCGCCGGCGATGATCTCGGTGCCCGGGCCGATGACGATGTCCACCCCCGGCTGCACGTCGGGGTTGCCGGCCTTGCCGATGGCCGAGATGCGGCAGCCCTTGATGCCGATGTCGGCCTTGACGATGCCCCAGTGGTCGATGATGAGGGCGTTGGTGATGACGCAGTCGTGCGCCTCGTGGTGGCCGGGGCCGTTGACGACCTGGCTCTGGCCCATGCCGTCGCGGATGGTC
>CAIWPS010000791.1 GCA_903914615.1 uncultured beta proteobacterium
ATCCGCAGTTCCGCTGGTATCGCGATATTCGTCGGCCAGGCCGCCGACAAGGCTCACTGGGTCGAAGTTGGTCGCTCCTATGAGCGCTTTGCGCTGCAGGCCACGGCACTTGGAATCCGCAATGCGCTTGTAAACCAGCCGGTCGAAGTCCAGACGGTGCGTCCGCAGTTCGCCAAGGCCTTCGGACTGACTGCCCAGCGCCCCGACTTGGTGGTGCGCTTTGGCCGTGGACCGGCCATGCCCTCCTCACTGCGCCGACCGGTTCAGGCCGTGCTGGTCTGACGACATGCCGTCCCGCGTCAGGGACTTCCAATGACGTGGTTGTTGTGGTTCGGACTGGCCCTGAGTTCGCTGGTCGTCGCTACCCTCTGCCTCTGGACATACGGATCTAGCCGATGGGCCGGCGGCATCCGGACATTGACACACCGTCTAGAGGCGGCCCGAGTTGATGGCAAGACTCGCCCGACTACTCCGGCGCGCTTCAACACGCGCGACCTCCAGGATCTGCCTGCTCCGGTGCAACGTTACTTCCGTGCAGTGCTTAAGGATGGCCAGCCCATCGTCACCGCGCTCTCGATCGACATGGCAGGCACCTTCAACATGTCGGCCACCGCCGAACAGTGGAAGCCGTTCACGTCGCGGCAACGCGTTGTCACCTGTCGCCCGGGCTTCCTTTGGGACGCGCGAATATCAATGGTGCCGGGCCTCACGGTGCGGGTGGTCGACAGCTACATCGCGGGGGAGGGATTGCTGCGCGCGGCGATGCTGGGCCTGTTTACGGTGGCCAAGGTCCAGGGTGGAGGAGAGATTGCCCGCGGCGAATTCATGCGATTCTTCGCCGAGGCGGCTTGGTACCCGACCGCGCTACTGCCCAGCCAGGGGGTACGCTGGGAGGCCATTGACGAGCACTCAGCAAATGCCTCCATCGCGGACGGTCCGCTCACACTGACCCTGTTGTTCCGGTTCAATGATGCTGGCTTGATCGACTCGGTGCGCTCCGAAGCGCGAGGCGGCATGGTCGGCAACAAGGTGGTCATGATGCCCTGGGAGTGTCGCCTGTCCGACTACCAGCTACGCGACGGTATGACGGTTCCGATAACCGGCGAGGCGGCCTGGATACGGCCGGAAGGACGCAAGCCATACTTTCGAGGCACGATCACGTCGGTGAGCTATGAGTTCGCGCCGTGAGGACGCGCCGCGCGGTCGCCGGGGCGGTCGGACTGGTCCTCGCGATCGCCGCGCTGGGTGTCTGGTGGCGCTTCGACCGCGACATTGGGTGGGCCAGAAGCCGCGTCGCGCACGGCAGCCTGTTGCTCAACACGCGCTGCGGTCAGATCGAGTACCAGGAAGCCGGATCTGGCGTTCCATTGCTAGCCATTCATGGCAGCGGCGGTGGCTACGACCAGGGCATGGCTTTCGCCGGTGTCCTCGCCGACCAGGGCATCCGGGTGATCGCTATGTCCCGCTTCGGCTACCTGCGCACGCCGATGCACGCCGATGCCTCGGCGGCAGCGCAGGCGGATGCTCATGTATGCCTGCTCGATGCGCTGGGTATTCGCCAGGCCGCCGTCATGGGCGGCTCGGCAGGTGCGCCTTCCGCACTGCAGATGGCCATCCGCTACCCGGATCGGGTCAGCGCCCTGGTGCTGCTGGTGCCGCTGACCTACAAGCCCCCGGCCTTGGCCGACTCCGCGCCACCCATGCCAGCGTGGGTCGAGAACACGATGATGCGCCTGATCGGATCGGATTTCCTGTTCTGGGCTGCGATCCACGTGGCGCGAGA
>CAIWPS010000792.1 GCA_903914615.1 uncultured beta proteobacterium
ATCGTATTCAACCCGCTAATCGCATTAGCGACCGAGACCGACGGCCATTCGAAGACCCCTTGGGGCTGAAATAACACGGGTTGACTATCCAGCTGGGGTGATCAGCGGACAGGGCTCACGGATCCAGGAAGCCGTGAAGGGCACGCTGCGCAACATCTCCATCCGCAAAGATGGAGGGCGGTGGACCGCCAGCCTGCAGGTAGAGCGCAGCGAGACCGTGCAAGCTCTCGACTTGCCACCCACCCTCGGGATCGACGTCGGCCTGACGGCCTTCGCTGCGACCAGTGAGGGCGCGCTCGTCGCGCCGCTGAAGGCGCTTACGCGCCAGCAGGTGCGCCTGCGGCGCTACCAGCGCGCCGTGGCGCGCAAGCAGAAGCGCTCTTCGAACCGCCGCAAGGCGGTGGCACGGCTAGGCCGCCTGCACGCGCGAATCGCGGCGCAGCGCGCCGACTGGCTGCACAAGCTGACCACGACCCTGGCTGACGCTCACCCGGTCATCGCCATCGAAGACCTGCGCGTCAAGAACATGTCGGCCAGTGCCAAAGGCACGGCCGACGCGCCGGGGCGCAACGTGCGCCAGAAGGCCGGCCTGAACCGGGGCATCCTGGATGCCGCGTGGGGCGAGTTCCGCCGCCAGCTTGAGTACAAGCTGGCCTGGCGGGGTGGCCGCGTGTACGCAGTCGACCCGGCGTATTCGAGCCGTGAATGTCGTGCCTGTTGCCACGAGTCCGCAGACAACAGGAAGACGCAGAGCGTCTTCGCCTGCGTGGCCTGCGGCTACACGGAGCACGCGGACGTGCATGCGGCGAAGGTCATCCTGGCGCGAGCGATCGCGGCCAACGAGGCGGAGCGCGAGCGCTCGGCCGAAGAACACGCTGCTGCGCAAGGCGCGGCCGCTCAACATTCGGCCGCGGGTCACGCGGTCCGGGCCGGGACGTCGAAAGACGCTCCGGCTGCTGCCTGTGGAGGGAAGGTAAGACCTTCGAAGCGCGCAAGCGCTTCGAAGGCTGTCCCGATGAAGCAGGAACCCTCCGAAGCAAAGGGGTTGGCATGAGCTTCGCTCACGCCGCCCCTGCGCAGCAGGAATCCCGGTCGCTTCAGGGCCGGGAGGATTTCAACGTCCGCACCGTCATGCGGCATTCGTCGAAGGCGGTCTCGAAGGTGTCATTCGCCTCCCATGCCTTGTAAGCCAGCCACCAGTTGTCGATGAGGGTCAGCGTCATGTTGACGTGCATGCGGCCGGTCGACAGCAGGGCACGCAGCAACTGCTGGCGATAGAGAGGCAGGGACATGCGCGGCCTTTCGTGCCCGACCGGCGAACCACGCTCGCGGCATGTTGCAGCGAATGAAAGCCGCGCGCAAGCGCATGAACCTGCAGCCAGCGCGCGCGCCGCGCCGCGCGGCTCAGGCCAGTGCGCTGCGGTAAAGGCCGAGCAGCACCGACCAGGCGCGCTCGGCCTCGGGGCGGCTGTAGATCGGCTCGCCGTCCTCGAGCGGCATGTCGGGGACGCACCAGCCGTGCCGGGCCGGGTAGACCTCGACGGTGGCCGGGTTCTTCGCCGCGGCGAAAGCCTCGCGCAGCCTGTCCTTGGCGTCGGGCTGGCTGCGGTCGTCGTTGGAGGCGATGCCGAAGAGCATCCGCGCCTTGATCTTCGGCGCCAGCAGGTGCGGGCTGTTCGGCTTGTCGCTGACCAGGCCGCCGCCATGAAACGAGGCCCCCGCGCCGATGCGGTCCGGCACCGCTGCGGCAGTCCTGACGACCAGCGGGCCGCCCATGCAGTAGCCCTGGGTGCCGATCTTCTTCGCCCTGTCGACGGCGGACTGCGCGTCGAGGAAGGCGACGAAGGCCGACGCGTCCCGCTCGGCGGCGCCCGGCGCGCCGACCGAAGCCATCAGCGGCCTCAGCTTGTCGAAGGCCGCCGGGTCCTTGAAGTCGAAGTGGGCCGCGGTCTCGACGATGGGCGCCCTGGCGACACGGTAGAAGGGGTTGGGCACCAGCACCGCGTAGCCCTCGGCGGCCAGCCGCCGGCCCATATCGCGCATCGAAGGCCGCAGGCCGAAGGCATCGGGCCAGATCAGCACGCCCGGGTGCGCACCGGTGCCGGGGTGGAAGAAGGCGGCGTCGCAGACCCCGTCGGGGGTCTGGACCGTGACGTCGCGCTCGGTCACCGGCATGCCGGCCGCGGCGGCCGGCCCGCCGACGCCGGCCACGCCGGTGACGACCGAGGCCACGACGAAGTCGCGCCGGGAGCATGCATCGCGCAGCGGCGCCGCGGCGCCGGGCTCGGGGGTCTTGTCCATCGGGTTCCTTGGCATGGGAGGGCAGGGCAGGGCGGTTCGACGCCATCGTGCCTCAACTGGTCCGCCGGTGTGCGCTCAGGGCTTGACGAACTTCAGCACGAACTCGTCCTTGGGCATCGGCGGGTTCGGCGTGTTCTTATCGCGAGGGTCCTGCGGGTTGCGCAGGAAGCTGCCTTCCGCGACCCAGCGGAAGCCGGCCGCTTCGACCTCGCGGCGCAGGAAGGCTTCTTCGATGCGGTGCAGGGTGCCGGCTTCGCCGATGCCGGTGCCGGGCCGACCCGCGTGGTCGGCGATGACGTAGTGGCCGCCGGGCTTCAGCGCGTTGAAGAGGGCCTTGTTCATGCGGTCGCGGTCGACGCCCAGGTGGCCGAGGTCGTGGTAGTTGAACATCAAGGTCACCAGGTCCAGCTGCGGGCCCGCCAGCGATGCGGGCACCGGGTCTTCGAAAGCCTGCGTCACCGCGATGATCTCGGCCGCGGGCGTGCCGGCGTTGCGCAAGGCCTGGCTGCGCTCGGCCAGGGCGATGGCCGAGGTGCGTGGCGCGGCGGGCGGCGGCGCCGCGGCGGCCGGGGCGGTCGAAGCCGCTGTCGGGTGGCTGTTGCCCTCGGGTGCCGCAGGGGCCGAGGCCGGACGGCCGGCAGGGCGCGGCGGGCTTTGCCCGTACACCTTGCCGCCCGGGCCGATGGCGCGGGCCAGCAGCTCGGTGGTGTAGCCGCCGCCGGCGCTCACGTCCAGCGCGACCTGCCCCGGCCGCGGGCCAATGAACGCGAGCATGGCCTCGGGCTTTCGGCGCTGGTCGTTCTGGCGGTCCGCCGCGCTGCGGTCGGGGCTGGCCACGATCTCGGCGATGCGCTGCGGCGAGAGCTCGCCGGGCGACGCTGCCGGGGGCAGGGGCGCGCAGGCGGCCAACGCCAGGCCCAGCGCGGCCAGGCCATAGGTGAAAGGAAACGATCGCGTGGTGCGCATGGTCGGGACCCCGGAGCTGGCAGGAAGACCCGGAGTGTCACCTGCGATGGCAGGTGCCCTCAAGCGCGCGAGGGTCTAGCGTCTAGCGCGCCGCCTTGCGCCTGCGCACCACGAACCCGAGCGCCGCCAGCCCCGCCGCCAGCAGCGCCTGGCCCGCAGGCTCGGGCACGGGCGCCAGCGCCACGCCGCGCAGCACCTGGCCCAGCTGTGCCGTCTCCAGCGTCGTGTAGTCCTCGCCGGCGGCCTGCACGCCGCTGGTGAACGACAGCGTGTCGGTGATGGCGACGATCTTGTTCGGGTCGGCGCCGGCGTCGCCGAGCGCGCTGCCCTCGGTCGACGTGGCGGCATAGAGCGTCACCGTGCCGTCGGCGTTGACCTTGCCGGTGAGGTTGCGCAGGCCGTCGGTGGTCACGTTCAGCGCGCTGCCCGCCAGCGTGCCGGTGCCCTGCACCGTGTACGACGAACCGATCAGGCTGCCGGTGAGCGTGTAGTCCAGCATCCAGGTGCCGCCGACGAGGCTGTACTTCTGCAGGCCGCCGGCCTGGGTGGTCGGGTTGGCGCCGAAGTCGGTCGCCAGCCCGGAGCCTTCGTCGGCCACGTACAGCGTGGACGCGTTGGCGAAGAACAGGCCGAAGGGGTGCGGCGTCATTGCATCGGTCTTTGCCAGCTGCGTGTTGAAGCCGGGAAGGATGGTCACCGGCGTGGCATTGCCGGCGGCCGGCAGGCTGCCCGCCGTGCCCACCTGGTAGACCGTGTTGATGCCGTTGCTGCCGCTGCCCTTGGTGACGTAGAGCGTGTTGTTGAACACCGTCAGCCCGCGGTAGTTGCTGTCCTTGGGTGTCTTGTCGGCCGGGTAGCCGTACTGCGCGATGCTGAACGCGCCGACGTTGTTCTGCGTCGGGCCCGATCCCGGCACCACCAGCTGCACGCCGGTGCCGTTCGTCACCACCGTGCCGCCGTTGCCGTTGCCGGCATTGCCCACGGTGTAGTAGTTGCCGTTGCTGCCCAGCACCGCGGCACGGCCGTTGTTGCCGGTGTAGGCCCCGGTGACGGTCTGCTGCAGGGCCTGCGTGCCCAGGTTGAACTGGGCCACCGTGCGCGCCGTGGCCGCCGCCGTGTCGGTGTTGCCGGGCTCGATGGCGCCGGGCGCCTGCGAATTCGAGATGTCGAGCAGGCCGCCCGTCGACTGGTAGCCCATGAACGTCAGCCCGCGTCCGTCGGGGGTGAGGTTGATGGCCAGCTCCGACTTGGAGGCGAAGCTGGTCACCAGCTGGATGCCCTGGGCCGCGGCGACGGCGGTAAGGTCGAGCGAACCATCGAGCGTGCCGCTGGACGCATTCAGGCTCTGCAGCGTGATCCCCGAGGTGACGCCGAAATTGGCATCCACGGTAGCGTTGTTCCACACATTCACCGAGCAGCTGGCGTTGCCGCAGAAGGCGCTGGCCGCTACGGCGCCGACACCGGCGCCGTTGGGCAGCGTGGCGCCGATGGCAAAGCCGGGGTCGATGTAGGTGGACGCGGTGACCAGCAGGTCACCCGGCACGACCGCCGCTGCCGATGCCGCCAGCGGCAGCCCCAGCGCCGCGCCCAGGCCGGCGCAAAGCAGCGCGGCGTGCAGGCCTGTGGAGTTCGGCGCCAGGGAAGGGCGGGGAGGGCGAAGGTACTTGTTCATTGTTGTGTGGATTCCGGAGTGGGAGCGGGTCGTGGGGCCGGCAGGTTCAGGCGGCGCGACGATGGCGGCGCGCACGCCATGCCAGGGCGACCAGGCCGCAAGCCATGAGCCCGGCCGGGGCCGGTTCCGGCACCGCCGACACGGCCGAGATGACGACGTTGTCGAAACGCCAGTTGCCCGAGGAATTGTTCAGCGCCGTGCCCTGGGTGCTGACGTTGTCGATGCCGGTGGACGCATTCACGAGGGCGATCGCGAAGTTCGGGTTGTTGCTTGCGGCAGGATCGTTGATGGTGGCCGTCAGACCCGTGAACCAGCCCTGCCCGGCCAGGGTGGCGCCCGGGTTCAGGACGTTGTCGCTGACGTAGGAGCCCATCACTGTGTTGGCCGAGGTCGTGTTGTTCATGACGACGAGCCCCGCGTCCATGCCACCCAGGGTCAGGGCCGCGTTGTTCCAGGTCGTGCCATTGGTCGTGTACTGCAGCTGCAGGTTCGCCTCGCCCTGGGTCGTCGCGTACCAGTCGAAGCTGACGGTGATGCCGCTGTAACCCGCCGTGCTGGTGGCGAAGACGGCGCCCTGGCTGCCGATGGGCGCCAGGCTCGACCAGCCGTTGGCCGCACCGTTGGCGCCGGCCTGGGCGCGGACGCGCCAGGTCTGGGTCGTGTCGGCGACGCCGTTCGCGCCGGTGTCGCTGGCCTTGCCGACCAGCACGTCGTCGGTCGTCACGCCGATGTTCGGGGTGGCGTACAGGTTCATGCCGATCGAGCCGGCCGTGCCGCTGCCGACGGCGGGTGCCGGGTTGTTGTTGGTGGCGACGGGCAGGTTCTCGAAGGTCCAGTCGGCCAGCGTCGTGGACGCCTGTGCAGGTGCCGCGGCGGCCAGGGCCCAGACGGCGGCAGCAGCGCCGAGCTTGATCGAATGCATGGACGTTTCCTTGGTGGTGTGAATGCGGCTGGCCTGTCGCAGGGCCGCGAACGGCATGCCGGCGATGAACGACCGGCGCCGCGACCGCGGGCGCCGGCCCTTTCGTTCCACGTCCGATGTTCGTCGGCCACCGTGACGGTGCCGTGACAGGCCGGACGCTCCGAACCTGGGCCGGGCCCCTCAGGGCTGCTGAAGCTGCAGTCGAAGCAGCAGCGCCCGGGCCTCGGGACGTGAGGGCTGGGCGCCTGCCATGGCCTGCAGCAATTTGCTCGCCGAGGCAGGGTGGCTCAGATTTTGATCGGGTGCGCCGGGAGACCGGCAAGGAGCAAAGGGTGCAAGTCCCTCACAGCAAAGGTGTAGCGAACCATGTTGTCCCCGAGTCATGCGCTGGGCACCGCGAGGGGCCCGGCGAAGCGTTGACAGGGGTACGTGCAGGCCAGCCATTGAGCCGCGTAAGAAATTCGATCCGGGTGCCGACGCCGTCCGATCTGCGGAAGGCAACACGCATGGGCGCGCCATCGCAAGCGCCCGTGCGACCCGGCGTGGTCGTAGACCCTGGCATGCACGCACGCTCCTTGCACGGGAACCGGGAGATCTCCAGTCTGACCGTCGGTGCCAGTTTGGGCCGGCGGCCCGCATCGGGAAGGTGAGGAGCCGACGCCGATGATGCACGGGCTGGAGAAGTCAGACCTCGCCGTAGTAGCGATGAAGCCTGCGAACAATGCTGGGTCACCGGCGGCGGAGTGGGTGGAGCCAAGGGCGGGGACCAAGGGGAACGCGGACCCGCCACGCACGCGACGGACTCAGAGCCGCGATAGCGTGTCCCAGGGGCTGGAACGCGTACGGCAGGCCGCAAGGCAAAGGAAGAGGCAGACGTTCACGGCGTTGCTGCACCACGTCACCGTCGATGCGCTCCGAGAGGCGTTCCTGGCGCTCAAGCGCCGTGCCGCACCGGGCGTGGATGGCGTGACGTGGCAGGACTACGAGTTGGGCCTGGAGGATCGCCTTCAGGACCTGCACACCCAGGTCCACCGCGGCACGTACCGGGCGTTGCCCGTGCGGCGACGGTTCATCCCGAAGCCGGACGGGCGACAGCACCCGCTGGGCATTGCCGCGCTGGAAGACAAGATAGTCCAGCGTGCGGTCGTCACCGTGCTCAATGCGATCTACGAGGAAGACTTCCTCGGCTTCTCGTACGGGTTCCGGCCCGGGCGAGGGCAGCACGACGCATTGGACGCCTTGTGCGTGGCGATCAAGGGCAAGCGCGTGAACTGGGTCCTCGACGCCGACATCAAGGGCTTCTTCGACGCGGTGGACCACTCGTGGCTGCTGCGCTTCGTGAGGCACCGCGTTGGCGACGAGCGCATCGCCCGGCTGGTGGGCAAGTGGCTCAAGGCCGGAGTTCTGGAAGACGGGCAATGGAGCGCCAGTGACCAGGGGACGCCACAAGGCGCGGTGATCTCACCGCTGCTGGCCAACGTCTACCTGCACTACGTCTTCGACCTGTGGGCGCAGCAATGGCGGCGGCGCGAAGTCAAGGGCGACATGATCGTGGTGCGCTATGCCGACGATCTGGTCGTGGGCTTCGAGCTTGAGGCCGAAGCGCGCCGATTCTGGGACGCGATGCGAACGAGGTTCGAGCAGTTCTCGCTCGAACTGCATGGGGAAAAGACCCGGCTGCTGGAGTTCGGCCGCTATGCGATCGAGCGGCGGCAGCGCAACGGGCAAGGCAAGCCGCAGGCGTTCAACTTCCTGGGGTTCACGTTCATCTGTGGCCGCTCGCGGCGCGGGGCATTCCTGCTTCGGCGCCACACGCGACGCGACCGCATGCGTGCGGCCCTGCGGGAGATCAAGGACGAGATGCGGCGACGACGCCACGACAGCCTGACCGACCAAGGTCGGTGGCTGCGGTCGGTGGTCGCCGGTTACTTCGCGTACCACGCAGTGCCGACCAACGCGCAAGCGATTGGCGCGTACCGGCATCATGTCCTGGACCTGTGGCGGCGCTCGCTGAAGCGGCGCAGTCAAAAGGACCGCATGACCTGGGCGCGGATGGATCGACTGGCCGCTGAATGGCTGCCGCCACCCCATATGCTTCACCCTTGGCCCGAAGAGCGGATGGCCGTCAGATACCCGAGGTAGGAGCCGTATGCCTAATGTGGCGCCCGTCCATATGTGGCCTCTGGCGGCTGCACCCCGAGCGGGCCGATCGCGGAACGCCACATAAGATTCCGCCTACAGCGACCGCAGGAACTTCATCACGTTGGCGTCAGCGTGCCACCGCTTGGTCGGCGCTTGACCAGCGGTGATCTCGCACTTGGCGAGCGCGCGGGCCTTCCCCTCCAAGTTGATTTCGGCGTAGACGTTCGTCGTCTCGAGCGAGGAGTGGCCCAGCCACGCGCGCACGGTGTTGATGTCGACACCCGAACTCAGCAGGTGGGTCGCCGTCGAGTGGCGAATGCTGTGCGGACTGACTCTCTTCGTCGCCAACGATGGCATGTCGCTCTGTGCCTTCGCCGCGGTGCGCTCGACCAGCGCGTGGACGCCGAAGCGCGTCATCGGTTGCCGGCAGCGGTTGAGGAAGACATGCTCCTGCGGCCCTCGGTCGGCGACGAGCGCGCGCAGCTCGCCGACTGTTGCGGGCCACAGCGGGCATTGACGTCGCTTGCGTCCCTTGCCGAGGATGTCGGCGTTGCTGTGATCGAGGTGAAGATCAGCAACCGTCAGTTCGGCCGCCTCGCTCGCACGTGCGCCGGTGTTGTAGAGGAACAGCAGCAGTGCGTACTCGCGCAAGCCCTGCTGCGTGCGCCGGTCCGGGCAGGCCAGCAGCGCATCGATCTCCAACTTGTCGAGGTAGGGCACGGCCGCGTGGGTCCCCTTCTTGTACGGCACGCAGCGCACCTGCGCCGACCAGGCTATATGCTCCGGGCTGTGCTCGCCAATGAAGCGGGCCAAGGCATGAATGGCGGCAAGGCGCTGATTACGCGTCGCGATGCCGCAGCCGCGAGAGTCCTCGACGTTGCCAAGGAAGGCTCGCACCAGCTTGGACGACACATCGTCCACCGCCAGCCGATCCACTGCCTTGTGCAGCCTGGCTGACACGAAGGGCAGCAGTTGGCACAGCGTGTCCCTGTAGCTGAGTCGCGTGTTCGCGGCGAGATTGCGCTCGCTGACCAGGTGCTCGAGCAGGAAGCGACGGATCCATGGACCCAGCGAAGTAGTCTCACGCACGATCGGCACCTCCGAGGGCAAACTGTTCGAAGCGCAGGCTTGCGAGCTTCAGGAGGTCCGGTGTCATGCTCAGATAACGCTGCGTACCGGTAATGTGCACATGGCCGAGATAGGTCGCCAACTGCGGAAGCAGGCGTTGCACGTCGGCGCCTTCGCGATACCAGCGAACCAGGCGCGTTTGGGCGAATGTGTGGCGAAGATCGTGCAGCCGAGGTTGGTACCGAGCGCCATCAACGCGCCTCACTCCGGCCTGCTCCCGGATTTGCTTGAATGCCTCCTCCGCGCCGGCGCGCGAGACTCGCTTGCCTCGACGCGTCAGCAGGAACGGCGTGTTCGGCCCGATTGGCGGCCACTGGCAGCGTAGCAGCGCATATCCTCGCAATACCCGGCTCAGATCCTTCCCCGTCGGCACGAGCCTCGTCTTGTAGAACTTGGTCTCGCGAATATGAAGCAGACCCTCTTCCAGGTCGACATCGACCATGTCCAGGTTCATCGCCTCGCTGATGCGCAGGCCAGATGCGTACAGCAGCAAGAGAAGCGTTCGGCTCGTCGATGCGTCGATATTGCAGTTCGCGCGCCCGGCCGCCGCCTCGAGAAGCCGCCCGATCTCGTCTTCTGAATAGATGTAGGGTGTGAAGGATTGCGGGCACTTGGGCGCGACGGTCGGCAACGGATCGCGGCGGCAGTACCCGCGCGCAACACAGAAGCGGTAGAAGCCCCTGAGAGCATCGAACTTGCGATGCCAGAATCGAGTCAGGGGTCCATTGCCTTCGAGGAACACGCGCACCTGCATCGGCCCAACTCGATCAAGGTCGACGCGGCCAACACTCTTGCTGAACGACTTCAGCGTTCGCGCCTCGGTGGAGAACCGAATCCCCAGGGACTGCTTGAATCCCACATAGGCTGCCACGGCTTGGTCGACCTTCATAGCAGCGCTCCCAAGCTGAAGTCAGCTACCTGGCGCAGGCCGACAAGATCGACCTTGGCGTAGGTGCGGGTGGCGTCAGGGCTGCGGTGGCCGAGGTGGTCGCCGATCTGCTTGAGCGACAGGCCCTCGGCGACCAGATGAGTCGCGCATGCGTGGCGCAGCGCGTGGGGTCCTTGTCGCGGGCAATGAATGTCCAGGGCCCGCATGCGCGGTGCCACCAGGTAGTGCAGACTGCTGGCAGCCAGCGGCCGGATCGGGGCCTTGATCGTCAAAAACAGGCGTCGTGAGTCGCCGGCCGGTCGGACCTGCTGCACGTAGCGAAGGATCGCGTTCCCGATGTCGGTGGTCAGCGGGTAGTCCTGCTTGCAGCGCTGCTTCGGGCGCGGAACGTGGAGAATGTCCCGGTCCCAGGCAACGTCGTCCAAGGTCAACGCGACAACCTCCCCACACCGCAGGCCGTATACGGTCAGCAGGAGCAGGATGGCGCGATCGCGAATGTCCTTGGGTCGATCGGTGTCGGTGCAGGCGATCAGGCGTTGAGCATCCTCCCACCGCGGTCCCACGGGAAGAGCTTCATGCTTGAAAAGACGCGGTCCCTCGATGCCGCCGGCGAATCCGTCAGAACATAGACCTCTTGCGGCCATATGGGCGAAGAACGTTCGCAGCGCGCCAGCGGCCGTCGCGATCGATATCCGACGCCACCCTTGAGCACCCCGCATTGTCAAGAAGGCGTCAACCTGCTCCAAGCTGACCGCATCGACGGAGCATTGCTGCTCGTCGAGCCATCTCAGGAACTCCTGGACATGCCAGCAGCGGTTGTGAATCGTGTGAGGAGACAGGCCTCTCTCCAGGCGCATGAAGGCAGCAAATTCGCTCACGAAATTGGCGCCAGCCAGCGGAGTCGCTGGCACGATCTCGAGGCGTCCCAGGAAGCGCAGCCAATCGGTCGCCACCTGCACGAACCTGCGGCGGCTGAAGTGCGAAGTCCGAATACGACCGCGTCGCTGCTGATGTCGGACCCAGCGGTCGGCAGCCGCAGCGATCTCCCTGGCTGAGATCGCCTTCGCGCCGCCAACATCCAAGCGCTGTGCAACGAGAAGAAGTTCGCTCGCCAAGTGAAGAGCCGATTCCCGTGCGGCACCTGACTCCACAAAGTCGGTGACAAAGCGATCACGCTCTTCGGCGGCGGGACCTTCCAGGTGGCGAACCAGGACTTGCGAATAGCGATACAGAGTCTCGAACATGTGGGATCTCCCGAGTGGCTTGAGGGGATCCAACACTACGCCCGTCGAAATTTATGTGGCGTTCCGCGACCGACCTGCCCAGGGTGCAGCCGCTGGAGGCCACATATGGACGGACGCCACATTACGCATAAGATGTGGTCGACCACATCTAATGCCTTAGTTGGGCATGTACGGATCTGTGCGGGGGGTGCCGGGTAACTGGCATCCCTACCGCGATCGCGAACAGGCCAAGCGACTGGAGTTCGACACCCCGGTGCAGTAAGCCTGGCGTGGGCCAGCCTCTGATCGAGGTTCGCGGCCTGCGCAAGTCCTTCGGCGCTCATGGCGTGCTCAACGGCATCGACCTGCAAGTCGAACGCGGGCAGGTGCTGTTAAGGCTTGCGTGACACCTGCCCTCCCGCGCAGGCGGTCGCGCTACCCCAGTGCGTCCGGGCAGGTGTTGCGTAAGCCTCGAGGGAGGAAACCGCGGCGAACGCCACGGTGGCCGCTGAGCGCCGCGGCTATGGCGATTGAGTGGCGCTGAGGCTGCGATCCACCTGCGCGCGGCGCCTACTCCAGACCGCACCGACGAACATGGATCGCCTGCGACGCGCCACTGCGTCGTAGCAGAGAGCGGCAGCGCAGCGTCCTGGTGCGGTCATCACGGAGTGCGCGCAACGACCCACCGGACGCCATGTTCGGCGTCGAGTTGGTCGATGGTGATCGCGCGTCATCATGATGCTGGCGGCGCCCGAATCGAGCAGCCGCGCAAGAAGACCTGCAGCACCACCATCGCGTGGCCGCAGTGCGCGCACACGAAGGTCGGCGCCGGCGCAGTCGCGGCTTCGCTTGTCGACTCGTCGTTCGGTGGCGGCGCCACCTGCAACAACTCGCGCGCCAGCGCCAGGCTGTCCCGCCGATTGCTGTTGGCCAGCAGCCCGTAGTGCCGGATCCTGTGGAAGCCGCCAGGCAGGGCGTGCAGCAGGAAGCGGCGCATGAACTCCTGCGGGCTCAGCGTCATCGCCTTGTGGCGCGTCTTGCCCTTGGCCCGATAGTCCTTCCAGCGGAAGGTGACGCCGCGCTCGTTCATTGCGAGCAGCCGGCTGTTGGAGATGGCCACGCGGTGGGTGTAGCGTGACAGGTAGGCCAACACCGCCTGCGGCCCCGCGAACGGCCGCTTGGCGTAGACCACCCACTCGCACTGGCGCGGCGGCGCGAGCCACGCCTTGAAGGCCGCTGGCTCGGCCAGCGCCGCGTGTTCGCCGAAGAACCTGAGCGCGCCGCTGTCATGCAGCCGCTGCAGTTCCTCCAGGAAGCGTCGCCTGAACAGCCTTGAGAGCACGCGCACCGGCAGGAAGAACCCGGGCCGGCAGGCGATCCAGCGCGTGCCGTCGGGCGCCAACCCGCCACCCGGCACTATGCCGTGCACGTGCGGGTGGTGGGTCAGCGCCGAGCCCCACGTGTGCAGCACCAGCGTCGCGCCGATGCTGGCGCCCAGGTGCTTGGGATCGGCAGCAATCCTGAGCAGCGTCTCGGCGGCGACGTCGAATAGCAAGCCGTACAGCGCCGCCTTGTTCTGGTACGCGATGTCGGCGATGGGCGCCGGCAGCGTGAAGACCACGTGGTAATACTCCACCGGCAGCAGATCGGCCTGGCGCGCATCCAGCCACCGCTTGGCCGCGCTGCTCTGGCACTTCGGGCAGTGCCGATTGCGGCACGAGTTGTACGAGACCTGGTCCAGGCCGCACCCGTCGCAGCGCAGGACGTGGCCACCCAGTGCCGCCGTGCGGCACTGGGTGATGGCCGACATCACCTTGAGCTGAGCCAGGCTCAGGTGTCCGCGCTGGTCGTCACGCCAGGCGGGTCCGTGGGCACGGAAGATGTCGGCGACCTCCAGGGCAGGTCGCCCTTGCACGATGGTGGGCCGCTACTGGGCTGGCGGCTTGGGTGAAGGCTCGGGCACAGGTTCTGCTGCCGCCTTGTCGGACGTGTGATCCAGCGGGCTGATGACCCGGCGCAGCAGGTCGGTGGCCACGGCGGCGTACAGGCTCGTGGTGTCCAGCCGCTTGTGCCCGAGCAGCACCTGGATGACGCGGATATCGACTCTCTGCTCCAGCAGATGCGTGGCAAAGGCATGGCGCAGGCCGTGCGGCGTGATCCGCTTGTCGATGCCGGCGGTGGCCGCGGCCAGGTGCACGGCGCGGTTGAGTTGGCGCGCGGTCACGTGGTCGGTGGGGTCCAGGCCCGGGAACAGCCAACCACCGTGCCGGATCTTGCCCTGAGCGTGGCCAAGCTTCCACCAGGCGCGTAGCCGCTCCAGCAGCACC
>CAIWPS010000793.1 GCA_903914615.1 uncultured beta proteobacterium
CCGAAGGCCAGCAGCAGCGCGAACAGGCCGCCCGAGGCGCCGACGGTGGGTGCCATCGAGCCCGTGAGGGCGGTCACCAGCAGCTGCGCCGCGGCGGCCGCCAGCACGCCGGCGAGCAGGAACTGCCAGTAGCGCTGCTGGCCCCAGATGCGCTCGAGCTCGGAGCCGAACATCCACAGCCCCAGCATGTTGAAGAACAGATGGAACATGCCGCCGTGCAGGAAGGCGTAGCTCACCACCTGCCAGGGCATGAACAGGCCGCTGCCGATCGGCCAGAGCGCGAGCCAGCGGTCCAGCGGCAGGAACACCTGCAGGCAGAAGAAGGCCGTGCACGCGAGCATCAGGTTGCGGGTCAGCGGTGGGATCGGCGGCATGTGGAGTGGCTGGGAGGAAGCCGGGTCGCTACCGGCTGGTGCCCGCGGCCAGACTCGAACTGGCACGCCTTGCGGCGGCGGATTTTGAATCCGCTACGTCTACCGATTTCGTCACGCGGGCAGAGGGAAGGGCCGTGATGCAGGGTGCGCCTGCAAGGGCCGCGGATTATCACATGCACCCCGCCAGCCACGACCGCGGCGCTGCGACAATGCGCAGGCAAGAGGAGCAGACCATGACGGACCCGGCCCCCCCGGCCTACAAGACCCTGGAAGACGTCATCGGCGGCACGCCGCTGGTGCAGCTGCAGCGCCTGCCCGGCGACGCCGGCACGCTGCGCGGCAACGTCGTCCTGGGCAAGCTGGAAGGCAACAACCCGGCCGGATCGGTGAAGGACCGCCCGGCCATCAGCATGATCCGCCGCGCCGAGCAGCGCGGCGAGATCCGCCCCGGCGACACCCTGATCGAAGCCACCAGCGGCAACACCGGCATCGCGCTGGCGATGGCCGCGGCCATCCGCGGCTACCGCATGGTGCTGATCATGCCGGAGGACCTGTCGGTCGAGCGCGCGCAGACCATGAAGGCCTTCGGCGCCGAGCTCATCCTGACGCCGCGTTCGGGCGGCATGGAATACGCCCGCGACCTCGCCGAACAGATGCAGGCCCAGGGCCAGGGCCGCGTGCTCGACCAGTTCGCCAACGCCGACAACCCGCGCATCCACTGCGAGACCACCGGCCCCGAGATCTGGGCCGACACCGCCGGGCGCATCACCCATTTCGTCAGCGCCATGGGCACCACCGGCACCATCACGGGCGTGTCGCGCTTCCTGAAGGAGAAGAACCCCGCGGTGCGCATCGTCGGCGCGCAGCCGGCCGAGGGCTCGCGCATCCCGGGCATACGCAAGTGGCCCGAGGCCTACCTGCCGAAGATCTACGACGCCAGCGCGGTGGACGAGCTGTTGCTGGTCAGCCAGGCCGACGCCGAGGACATGGCGCGCCGCCTGGCGCGCGAGGAAGGCCTGTTCGCCGGCATCTCGGCCGCCGGTGCCTGCTGGGTGGCGCTGCAGATCGCGCAGCGCGTCGAGCAGGCCACCATCGTCTTCATCGTCTGCGACCGCGGCGACCGCTACCTGTCGACGGGCGTCTTTCCGGCATGACCATGAGCTTCGAGCCGCGCTTCTGCCTGAACTGTGGCACGGCGCTGGCCTGGCTGTCGCAGGACGAGGACGGCGGCCCGAAGGCGCGCCTGCGCTGCCCGGCCTGCGGCTGGACGCACTGGAACAACCCGACGCCGGTGCTGGCCGCGGTGGTCGAATGCAGCGACCGCGGCGGCCAGGTGCTGCTGGCGCGCAATGCGGCCTGGAGCGGGCGCATGTTCGCCCTCATCACCGGCTTCATGGAGGCCGGCGAGACGCCCGAGGAGGGCATCGCGCGCGAGGTCGCCGAGGAAACGGCGCTGGTCGTCGAGCGGCTGCAGCTCATCGGCGTCTACGATTTCCAGCGCATGAACCAGATCATCATCGCCTACCACGCCGTGGCCCGCGGCGAGGTGCGGCTGTCGCCCGAGCTGGCCGAGTACCGCCTGTTCGCGCCGCAGGACCTGCGCTGCTGGCGCGCCGGCACCGGCTACGCGCTGGCCGACTGGCTGCGCTCGCGCGGCCACGAACCGCAGTTCATCGAGCTGCCCCCACGCACCTAGGACCGACACGACATGGACGTCAGCAAGGAACTCGACACCCGCGGCCTGAACTGCCCGCTGCCCATCCTGAAGGCCAAGAAGGCGCTGGCCGACATGGGCAGCGGCGAGCTGCTGCGCGTGGTCAGCACCGACCCCGGTTCGACGCGCGACTTCCAGGCCTTCGCGCGCCAGACCGGCAACGAACTGGTGGAGCAGAGCGCCGAAGGCGGCGACTTCGTGCACGTCCTCAAGCGCCGCTGAAGGCGGCGCGCCGCGGCTACAGCTCCAGGCTCTTGAGGTAGTGGCGGAAGCCCGGGCCCAGTTGCGGGTGGGCCAGCGCCAGTTCGACGTTGGCTTCGAGGAAGCCTTCCTTGCTGCCGCAGTCGTAGCGCTTGCCGACGTAGCGGTAAGCGAAGACCTTCTCGCGCCGCAGCAGCGAGGCGATGCCGTCGGTGAGCTGGATCTCGCCGCCGACGCCGCGCGGCTGGGTGGCGATCTCGTGGAACACGCCCGGCGTGAGGATGTAGCGCCCGGCCACGCCCAGCCGCGACGGGGCCGCTTCGGGCGCCGGCTTCTCGACGATGCGGTTGATGTCGACCAGGCGGTCGTTGACGGGGGTGCCGTCGACGATGCCGTAGCGCCGCGTCTGCTCGGCCGGCACTTCCTGCACGGCCAGGATCGAGGCGCGCCATTCGGCGAACTGCTCGACCATCTGCGCCAGCACCGGCGGCGAGCCCACCATCAGGTCGTCGGCCAGCAGCACCGCGAATGGGTGATTGCCGACCAGGCGCTGCCCGCACAACACTGCATGGCCCAGACCCAGGGCCTGGGCCTGGCGCACGTAGATGCATTCCATGTCGTCGGGCTTGACACTGCGCACCACGTCCAGAAGTTCATGCTTCTGGGCCTGTTCCAGCGCCACCTCGAGCTCGAAGGTCATGTCGAAGTGGTCTTCGATCGGCCGCTTGTGGCGCCCGGTGACGAAGATCATCTCGCGCACGCCAGCGGCATAGGCTTCTTCGACCGCGTACTGGATCAGCGGCTTGTCGACCACCGGCAGCATTTCCTTGGGCTGGGCCTTGGTGGCCGGCAGGAAACGCGTGCCCAGGCCGGCCACCGGGAAAATTGCCTTCTGCACATGCATGGTGAACTTTAGAATCTTCCGTCTTGAGCCGATTGTGTCATGTGGCTTGCGGCCCGCTCCATGACACCTCCGCCCCTTTCCAGCCCGCCTTGATGGATGTCCTGATCGTCGAACCGCTGGACGCCGACGTGCTGGCCTGGCTCTCGGCCCGCCACACGGTCCAGCTGGCGCCGGAACTGGCGCGGGAACCGGCCAGCTTCCGCGCCGCGTTGGCGCGGGCGCGGGCGGTGATCGTGCCGCCTTCGGTCGCCATCGACCCCGCGGCGCTGCAGCGGGCACCGCACCTGCGCATCGTCGGCCGCCTTTCGGTGGGTGCCGAGAACATCGACATCGAAGCCTGCGCGCGTGCCGGCATCGAGGTCGTGCGCCCGGCCAGCGCCAGCGCCGTGGCCGAGGCCGAATTCACCGTCAGCGCCTGGCTGCAGATGCTGCGCCGCGTGCCCATCCTGAACAACGAGGGCCTGCTCGTCGGCCGCGAGCTCGGCGGCTGCACGGTGGGCGTGGTGGGCATGACGCCGGCGGTCAAGCCGCTGACGCAGCTGCTGGCGGCTTTCGGCGCGCCGGTGCTCGGCTACGACCCCGGGGTGCACGCGTCCGACGCCATCTGGGCCCGCCACGGCATCGAGCCGGTGAGCCTGCGCGAGCTCATGCACCGCAGCGACGCCGTGTGCGTGCTGCTGACCTACTACCCGCGCTACGCCGGCCTCTTCGGCGAGCGCGTGCTGGCCGAATGCAAGACCGACCAGGTCATCGTCAGCCTGGCCCATTCCAGCCTGTTCAACGAAGCGGCGCTGGCGCGCGCGCTCAGCGAAGGGCCGCTGGCCGCCGCCTGGTTCGACAGCCTGGAGCCCGGGCTGCTGGACCCCGGCCGCGCGCTGCGCCACATCGACACGCTGCAGGTGACGCCGCGCGTGGCCGGCACGACGCAGCAGTCGCGCACGCGCAGCGCCTGGGCGGTGGCCCGGCGCATCGACGAACTGCTGTTCGCGCCGGCGGCCGGTGGCGACTTCAGGCCGACGCGGCCAGGCGCCCTTGCTGGTCTTGCAGACGACCCAGGGCCTGCCTGAAGTCGGCCAGGCGCGCGCGTTCCTGCGCCACCACGGCAGCGGGCGCGCGGGCGACGAAGGACTCGTTGGCCAGCTTGCCGTCGGTCTTGGCGATCTCGCCCTGCAGCCGGGCGATCTCCTTGGCCAGCCGCGCCTGCTCGGCGGCGAGGTCGATCTCGACATGCAGCGCCAGCCGAAGCTCGCCGCTCACGGCCACCGGCGCCTGGCTCGTCGCCGCGGCGAAGGCGCCGTCGTCGCCGAGCCGGCGCACCTCGGCCAGCCGCGCCAGTGACTTCAGCAGCGGCGTGGCGGCCGCCACGAAGTCGTCGTCGCCGCGCGTGAGCAGCGGCACGCGTTCGCCGGGCGGCAGGCTCATCTCGCTGCGCAGCCGGCGCGTTTCGGCGACCACGCTCTTCAGCCGCGCCACCCAGGCGTCGGCGGCCGGGTCCACCTTCTCGAGCTGGGCCTGCGGGTAGCGCGCCGCGACGATGCTGTCGCAGAGCTTCAGGCCGGCCACCGGCGCCACGGCCTGCCACAGCTCGGCGGTGATGAAGGGCGCCAGCGGGTGCAGCAGCCGCAATACGGTTTCCAGGGTGCGGATGAGCGTGCGGCGGGTTGCGCGCTGTTCGGCCTCGCTGCCCTGCGCCAGCTGCACCTTGGCGATCTCGAGGTACCAGTCGCAGTACTCGTCCCAGACGAAGGCGTAGACGGCATTCGCGACGTTGTCCAGCCGGTAGTCGGCAAAGCCCTGGGCCACGGCGGCCTCGACGCGCTGCAGTTCGCCGCTGATCCAGCGGTCGGGCTGCGAGAAGCGCATGTAGCCGTGGAAGGGTCCGCCGGGCTGGCACTCGGCCTTGGTGTGCTCCTTCAGCCCGCAGTCCTGCCCCTCGCAGTTCATGAGCACGAACTTGGTCGCGTTCCAGAGCTTGTTGCAGAAGTTGCGCCAGCCTTCGCAGCGCTTGGCGTCGAAGTTGATGTTGCGGCCCAGCGTGGCGTAGCTGGCCATGGTGCAGCGCAGGGCGTCGGCGCCGAAGGGCGGGATGCCCTGCGGGAATTCCTTCTCGGTGTCCTTGCGCACGCGCGGCGCGGTCTCGGGCTTGCGCAGGCCGACGACCCGCTTTTCCAGCAGCGCCGGCAGGGCGATGCCGTCGATGAGGTCGACCGGGTCGAGCACGTTGCCCTCGCTCTTGCTCATCTTGTGGCCCTGGGCGTCGCGCACCAGGCCGTGGATGTAGACGTCGCGGAAGGGCACCTTGCCGGTGAAGTGCGTCGTCATCATGATCATCCGGGCGACCCAGAAGAAGATGATGTCGAAGCCGGTGACGAGCACCGAGCTGGGCAGGAAGAGGTCCTGCTCGACGGTTTTCGCGGGCCAGCCCAGCGTCGAGAACGGCACCAGCGCCGACGAGTACCAGGTGTCGAGCACGTCCTCGTCGCGCGTCAGCGGGCCCGCGTAGCCTGCGGCGGCAGCGCGCTCGCGCGCTTCGGCCTCGGAGCGCGCGACGAAGAGCTCGCCACCGCTGCCGTACCAGGCCGGGATCTGGTGGCCCCACCAGAGCTGGCGGCTGATGCACCAGTCCTGCAGGTTGTCCATCCAGTGGTTGTAGGTGTTGACCCATTGCTCGGGCACGAAGCGGACCTGGCCGCTGCTGACGGCCAGCCGGGCCTTCTCGGCGATGCTGCTGCCGTCGGCGCCGGCCTTGTTGACGGCGACGAACCACTGGTCGGTGAGCATGGGCTCGACGACCTGGCCCGTGCGCGCGCAGCGCGGCACGGTCAGCCGGTGCTTCTTGGTTTCGACGAGCAGGCCGAGAGCATCGAGGTCGGACACCACCTTCTTGCGCGCCACGAAGCGGTCCAGGCCGCGGTAGGCCGGCGGCGCCTGGTCGTTGATCTTCGCGTCGAGGTCGAGCACGCCGATCATGGCCAGCCCGTGGCGCTGGCCGACGGCGTAGTCGTTGGCGTCGTGCGCCGGCGTGACCTTGACGACGCCGGTGCCGAATTCACGGTCGACGTAGGCGTCGGCGATGACCGGGATCAGGCGGTCGGTCAGCGGCAGCCGCACGCGCCGGCCCACCAGCGCGGCGTAGCGCTCGTCGTCGGGGTGCACCATCACCGCGGTGTCGCCCAGCATCGTCTCGGGCCGCGTCGTCGCCAACACCACGCTGCCCGAGCCGTCCTCGAGCGGGTAGCGGATGTGCCACAGCCAGCCGTCCTCTTCCTCGCTCTCGACCTCGAGGTCGGACACCGCCGACTTCAGCGTCGGGTCCCAGCTCACCAGCCGCTTGCCGCGGTAGATCAGGCCTTCGTCGAAGAGGCGCACGAAGGTCTCGGTGACGGTGGCCGAGAGCTTGTCGTCCATCGTGAAGTACTCGCGCGACCAGTCCACGCTGTCGCCCATGCGGCGCATCTGGTTCGTGATCGTCGCGCCGCTGCTCGCCTTCCAGTCCCAGACCTGGGCGACGAAGTTCGTGCGCCCGAGGTCGTGGCGCGACAGGCCGCTTTCCTGCAGCTGGCGCTCGACGACGATCTGGGTCGCGATGCCGGCGTGGTCGGTGCCCGGCAGCCACAGCGTGTTGTGGCCGCGCATGCGGTGGTAGCGCGTCAGCGCGTCCATGATGGTCTGGTTGAACGCGTGCCCCATGTGCAGCGTGCCCGTCACGTTGGGCGGCGGCAGCTGGATGCTGAAGGACGGGCGCGACGGGTCCAGCGTCGTCGGGAAGGCGTCGGCGGCGGCCCAGGCGGCGCCCCAGCGGGCCTCGATGGCGGCGGGTTCGAAGGACTTGGCGAGATCGGTCATGGCGGGCCGGGGTTCACATGAAGAGGTGTTCGCCGGCATTTTCGCCGCCCAGCACCACGTAGTTGACCTTCTTCAGGTCCTGCAGCGCGCGCCCGCCGGAGTAGCTGATGCTGCTCTGCAGGTCCTCGCGCATCTCGCGCAGCGTGTCGGCGAGGTGGCCCTTGATGGGCTCCAGGATGCGCTTGCCCTCGACGTGCTTGTACTCGCCCTTGTTGAAGTCGCTGGCGCTGCCGTAGTACTCCTTGTAGCGGCGGCCGTCGACCTCGACCGTGGCACCCGGCGACTCCTCGTGGCCCGCGAACAGCGAGCCCACCATCACCATCGCGGCGCCGAAGCGCACGCTCTTGGCGATGTCGCCGTGGTGGCGGATGCCGCCGTCGGCGATGATGGGCTTGGTCGCGACGCGGGCACACCACTTCAGCGCCGAGAGCTGCCAGCCGCCCGTGCCGAAGCCGGTCTTGAGCTTGGTGATGCAGACCTTGCCCGGGCCGACGCCGACCTTGGTCGCGTCGGCGCCCCAGTTCTCGAGGTCGATCACCGCTTCCGGCGTGGCCACGTTGCCGGCGATCACGAAAGCCTGCGGCAGCTTCGTCTTGATGTGCTCGATGGCGCGGTGCACGCTGTCGGCGTGGCCGTGGGCGATGTCGATGGTGACGTAGTCGGCGCCCACGCCTTCGGACGCCAGGCGGTCGATGACCTCGAAGTCCGCCGGCTTGACGCCCGAGCTCAGCGACACGAAGAGGCCGCTTTCGCGCATCCGCCGCGCGTAGGCCACGGTGTCGAGGTCGAAGCGGTGCATGACGTAGAAGTGGCCGCTGCGCGCCAGCGCCACGCTGATGGCTTCGTCGACCACCGTCTTCATGTTCGAAGGCACCACCGGCAGCGCGAAGCGCCGGCCGCCGAACTCCACCGTGGGGTCGCACTCGCTGCGGCTCTCCACGCGGCATTTACGTGGCAGCAACAGGATGTTGTCGTAGTCGAAGATTTCCATGGCTTGCTCCGGGTCGCGGCGATGGTAGCCTGCCCGGGTGGAGAAGCCGCACGACGCGCCGGGTGCGCACGCCCCCCCTGCATCGCCGCGCCGGTTCTGGCGCGAGCGGGTCGTTCTGCTCGTCCTGCTGCTGCTCGGCGCCGCCTTGCTGGCCGGCACGCGACTGGCTTCGCGCGCCGAAGTGCGGGCACAGGAAAGTGCCCGCCTGCAGGGCCAGGCCAAGGCGGTGGACGAGAACCTGGTGGCGCAGCTGGCCGGCGCCTACGCCGCGCTGCAGGACGCGCGCGCCGACCTGCGGCAGTGGCCGGCCGGCGAACGTGCCGAGCGCGCCAGCCAGCGCCTGCAGGCGCTGTGCGCCGCCATGCCCGGCGTGGGCACGATGGCGTGGCTCGACGCCAGCGGCCATGTGCGGGCCAGCAACCGGCCCGAACTGCGCGGCCGCGACGAGTCTGCGCAGCCCTACTTCCAGAACGTGCGCCAGCGGCCCGACGCCGCCCTGCTCCATGTCTCGGAGCCCTACCGCAACGCGGTCGGCGAATATTCGCTGAACCTCTCGGTCGCCCTGCGCAATGACCAGGGCGGCTTCGACGGCCTCATCGAGGCCACGCTCGACCCGATCTACTTCAACATCCTGCTCGGCTCGGTCAACTACGCCCCCGACATGCTGGCCTCCGTGGTCAGCGCCGCCGGCCTGCTGGTGGTCGTCAACCCGGCCGACGAGGCGCTGAACGGCCTGGACCTGTCGCGGCCCGGCACGCTCTTCATGCGCCATCGCGACGGCGGGCAGCCGGCGTCGGTGGTGGAAGGGCCTTCGCAGCGCGACGGCGCGATGCGGCTGGCGGCCTGGCGCACGCTGCAGCCGGAGTCGCTGCCGCTGGACCGGCCGCTGGTGGTCGGCGTCAGCCGCCGCCTTGACGAGGTGTTGGCGGCCTGGCAGCGTCAGACCCGCACCTACGCGCTGCTCTACGCGGCCTTCGCTGCGACCGCGCTGCTGGCCCTGCTGGCCCGCCAGCGCCGCCGTGCCGAGCTGGAGCGGCTGGCGGCGGCCCAGCAGGCGCGGCTGGCGATCGAGGCCGAGCGGCTGGCGCTGGCCCTGCGGGGCGCCGACCTGGCGCTGTGGGACGCCCACATCCCCAGCGGCCAGGGCACCGTCAACGACCGCTGGTTCGAGATGCTGGGCTACCGGCGCGGCGAGATCGGCGTCAACCACCGCGACTGGGAGGCGCTGATCCACCCCGACGACCGCGAGCGCGTCGTCGCGGCGCAGGCCGCCCACATCGAAGGCCACAGCCCGGGCTACGACGAGACCTACCGCCTGCGCCACCGCGACGGCCACTGGGTCTGGGTGCAGGACCGCGGCCGCGCCGTCGAACGCGACGCCGCCGGCCGCGCCCTGCGCATGGTGGGCACGCACCGGGACATCAGCGCCAGCGTGCAGGCCGAAGAGACGCTCAGAAGCAGCGAAGAGAGCCTGGCCATCACGCTGTACTCGATCGGCGACGCCGTCATCGCCACCGACCGCGAAGGCCGCGTGACGCGGCTGAACGCCACCGCCGAGCGGCTGCTGGGCTGGTCGGCCGGGCAGGCCCAGGGGCAGCCGCTGCACAGCCTGTTCCGCATCTTCAACGCCCGCACGCGCGAGCGCCAGGTCGACCCCGTGGCCCTGGTGCTGGCGCGCGGCGAGGTCGTCGGCCTGGCCAACGACACCGTGCTGGTGGCACGCGACGGCACCGAGTACCAGATCGCCGACAGCGCCGCGCCCATCCGCGACGGCCAGGGGCAGATCGTCGGCGTGGTGCTGGTCTTCAGCGACGTCACCGAGCGCTACCGCATGCTGCAGGCGCTGCGCGACAGCGAGGCCCAGCTGGCCACCGTCGCCGCCGCGCTGCCGGGGCCGGTGTCGCGGCTGGACGCCGAGGGCCGCTACCTGTTCGCCAACGCCGCCTACGAGCGCTGGTTCGGCGTGCCCGTGGCCCAGATGCTGGGGCGTGACTGCAGCGAGGTCGTCGGCAGCGCGGCCCATGCGCTGTTCGAGCCCTGGCGGCTGCGCGCGATGGCCGGCGAGACGGTCACCTTCGACCTCGCCGTGACGACGCTGGACGGCCCGCGAGACACCATGGTCACCGTCGTGCCCGACCGCAGCAGCGACCCCGCCGACGCGGCCGTGCGCGGCTGCTTCGTCGTCACCACCGACATCAGCGAGCGCAAGCGCGCCGAGGAGGCGCAGCGCCAGGGCGAGCGCAAGCTGCGCGCCCTGCTCGACTCGCTGCGCTCGGGCGTGGTGGTGCACGGACCGGACACCGTGGTGCTGGACGCCAACCCGGCGGCCTGCCAGATCCTGGGCCTGACGCTGGAGCAGATGCGCGGCAAGGCGGCCGTCGACCCCGGCTGGCACTTCGTCGAGGAGGACGGCACGCCGATGGCGCTGGCCCGCTACCCGGTGCGGCAGGTGCTGGACAGCGGCCTGCCGCTGCGCAACCTGCTCGGCGGCATCGTGCGCAGCGACCTGCCTCACGTCACCTGGGTGCTGTGCAACGGCTTCGCCGTGAGCGGTGACGACGGCGTGCTGCAGCAGGTCGTCGTCACCTTCTCCGACATCACCGAGCGTGTGCAGGCGCAGGAGGAAGTGCAGCGCAGTGCGGCGCGGCTGCGCATGGCGGGCCGGCTGGCGCGGCTGGGCGACTGGCGGCTGGAGGTGGACGGCTGGCGGCTGACCTTCTCGCCCGAACTGACGCGCCTGCTGGGCGCCGATGCGGCGTCGCTGTCCGGGGCCGACGCGGCGTACGACTTCGTCGCCCCCGCCGACCGCGAGCGCTGGCGCGCGCAGCTCGCGCAGTGCCTGCGCGACGGCCAGCCCTTCGCCACCGAGATCGGCGCCCTCGCGCACGGCGGCTCGGCGCGCCACCTGCAGGTGCTGGGCGAGGCCGTGCGCGACGCCGGCGGCCGCATCACGGCGCTGCAGGGCGCGGTGCAGGACATCACCGAACGCAAGCAGGCCGAGGCGGCCGTGCTGGCGGCGCAGCAGGACCTGGCGGCGACGCTGGCGGCGGTGCCCGACCTGCTCTTCGACGTCGACGCCGAGGGCTGCATCCACGGCCACCATTCGCCGCGCAGCGAGCTGCTGGCGCTGCCGCCCGAGCGCTTCCTGGGCCGGCGCTTCGCCGACCTGCTGCCCGCCGAAGCCGTGGCCGTGGCCAGCCTGGCGCTGCAGCAGGCGCAGTCGCAGGGCCACTCCAGCGGCCTGCAGTACGTGCTGGACCTGCCGCAGGGGCAGCGCTGGTTCGAGCTTTCCGTGGCGCCCAAGCCGGTGGCCGCAGGCGGGCTGGCGCGCTTCATCGTGCTGGCGCGCGACGTCACCGAGCGCAAGCAGGCCGAGGCCGAGCGCCAGGGCCTCGAGCGCCAGTTGCGCGAGGCGCAGAAGATGGAATCCATCGGCACCCTGGCCGGCGGCATCGCGCACGACTTCAACAACATCCTGGCCGCCATCCTGGGCAACGTGGCGCTGGCCCGGGGCGACCTGCCCGAGCCGCACCCGGCGCTGGCCAGCCTGGAGCAGATCAGCAAGGCCAGCCTGCGCGCGCGCGCCCTGGTGCAGCAGATCCTCACCTTCAGCCGCCGCCAGCGCAACCTGCTGGTGTCGCAGCCCCTGCGTCCCATCGTCGAGGAGACGTTGGCGCTGATGCGCGTCACGCTGCCGGCGACGGTGAGCCTGGACACCGCGCTGGCCGCCGAGCCGCTGCTGGTCGATGCCGACGCGACGCAGCTGCAGCAGGTGCTGATGAACCTGTGCACCAACGCCTGGCATTCGCTGCCGGCAGGCCGCGGCCACATCGAGGTCGGCTGCGAGCCGCTGCCCGCCGACGCCGCGACGACGCCGCCCCGGCACGAACTGCAAGGGCGCCCCTGCGTGCACCTGTGGGTGCGCGACGACGGCAGCGGCATGGACGCGGCGACGCGCGAGCGCATCTTCGACCCCTTCTTCACCACCAAGGCGGTGGGGCAGGGCACGGGGCTGGGGCTGAGCGTGGTGCATGGCATCGTGCGCGGCCACGGCGGCGCCATCGTCGTCGACACCGCGCCCGGGCGCGGCAGCACCTTCCACGTCTACCTGCCGCGCGCGGCCGAGCGCGGCGCCGCGCGCGAGGCGGCACCGGTGCCGGCCACGGCGCGGCCGGCGGGCGGCGGCCAGCAGGTGCTCTACGTCGACGACGACGAAGTCATGGTGCTGATGGTGCAGCGGCTGCTGGAACGCGCCGGCTACCGCGTCACCACCAGCAGCAGCGCCGCGCAGGCACTGCAACGGGTGCGCGAGCAGCCGTCGCGCTTCGACCTCGTCGTCAGCGACCACAACATGCCCGAGTCCTCGGGCATGGAACTGGCCGCGCAGCTGGCACTGCAGCACCCGGGCCTGCCCGTCATCATCAGCTCGGGCTACCTCAGCGACGAGCTGCGGGAACGCGCGGCGCAGATCGGCGTGCGCGCGCTGCTGCAGAAGGAACACACGCTGGAGGAGCTGCCGGCGCTGGTGCACAAGGTATTGGCCGGGCTGCCGGCCGGCCAGGCGCCCTGAGCGGCGCGCCGGCGTGCCCGACAATGCCGGCATGACCTCCGGCACCGACCCGACGCTCCAGGCCCCGGCGCTGCTGCGCCACCTCAACCCCGAGCAGCTCGCCGCGGTGACGCTGCCGGCCGTGCCGGCACTCATTCTGGCCGGCGCCGGCTCGGGCAAGACGCGGGTGCTGACGACGCGCATCGCCTGGCTGCTGCAGACCGGCCAGGTCTCGCCCGGCGGCGTGCTCGCGGTCACCTTCACCAACAAGGCGGCCAAGGAGATGCTGACGCGCCTGTCGGCGATGCTGCCGGTGGCCGTGCGCGGCATGTGGATAGGCACCTTCCACGGCCTGTGCAACCGCTTCCTGCGCGCGCACTGGAAGCTGGCCGGGCTGGCCCAGGGCTTCCAGATCCTGGACAGCAGCGACCAGCTGAGCGCGGTCAAGCGCGTCATCAAGGCCATGAACCTGGACGAGGACCGCTACGTGCCCAAGCAGGTCACCTGGTTCATCGCCCACAGCAAGGAAGAAGGCCTGCGTCCGCGCGACGTCGAGCTGCGCGACGAGCAGACGCGCAAGATGGTCGAGATCTACCAGGCCTACGAAGAGCAGTGCCAGCGCGAAGGCGTGGTCGACTTCGCCGAGCTGATGCTGCGCACCTACGAGCTGCTGCGCGACAACGACCCGCTGCGCGAGCATTACCAGCGCCGCTTCGGCCATGTGCTGGTCGACGAGTTCCAGGACACCAACCGGCTGCAGTACGCGTGGCTGAAGATGTTCGCACCCCCAGCCGCGGGCCAGGGCGTGTTCGCGGTCGGCGACGACGACCAGAGCATCTACGCCTTCCGCGGCGCCCGCGTCGGCAACATGGCCGACTTCGAGCGCGAGTACCGCGTCCAGCGCGTCATCAAGCTGGAACAGAACTACCGCAGCTTCGGCAACATCCTGGACGCTGCCAACGGCCTCATCGGCCACAACCAGCACCGCCTGGGCAAGAACCTGCGCACCGACGCCGGCGCCGGCGAGCCGGTGCGCGTCTACGAGTCCACCAGCGACTACGCCGAGGCGCAGTGGCTGCTGGAAGAGGCGCAGCAGCTGCACCGCGGCGGCATGCCGCGCAGCGAGATCGCCTTGCTCTACCGCAGCAACGCCCAGAGCCGGGTGCTGGAAAGCGCGCTCTTCAACGCCGGCATGCCCTACCGCGTCTACGGCGGCCTGCGTTTCTTCGAGCGCGCCGAGATCAAGCACGCGCTGGCCTACCTGCGGCTGCTGGAGAACGTCAGCGACGACACCAGCTTCCTGCGCGTCGTGAACTTCCCGGCGCGCGGCATCGGCGCGCGCAGCATCGAGCAGCTGCAGGACGCCGCGCGCGCCAGCGGCCGCAGCCTGGCGCAGAGCGTGGGCGCCGTGCCCGGCAAGGCCGGCGCCAACCTGCAGGCCTTCGTCGCGCTGATCGATGCCATGCGCAGCGCCACCGCGGGGCTGACGTTGCGCGAGATCATCGACCACGTGCTGCAGCGCTCGGGCCTGCTGGACTTCTACCGCAGCGACAAGGAAGGCCAGGACCGGATCGAGAACCTGGAGGAACTGGTCAACGCCGCCGAGAGCTTCGTCACCCAGGAAGGCTTCGGCAAGGACGCGGTGGCGCTGCCCATCGACGAGCAGAGCAGCGGGGCGGCGCCCGACACCGAGACCGGCGAGATCATGTCGCCGCTGGCCGCCTTCCTGACCCACGCCAGCCTGGAGGCCGGCGACAACCAGGCCCAGGCCGGCGCCGATGCGATCCAGCTCATGACGGTGCACTCGGCCAAGGGGCTGGAGTTCGACGCCGTCTTCATCACCGGCATCGAGGAAGGCCTCTTCCCGCACGAGCAGAGCCTGGCCGACGCCGATGGCGTGGAAGAAGAGCGCCGCCTGATGTACGTCGCCATCACGCGGGCACGCAAGCGCCTGTACCTGAGCTTCAGCCAGACGCGCATGCTGCACGGCCAGACGCGCTACAACGTGAAGAGCCGCTTCTTCGACGAACTGCCCGAGGCGACGCTGAAGTGGCTCACGCCGCGCAACCAGGGCTTCGGCTCGGGCTTTGCGCGCGAATACCAGCAGGCCTGGCAGCGCGGCAGCGGGCTGTCGGGCATCGTCGGCGCGGGGCGCGTCGCGCCGCCCCCGGCGCCGCTGCCCTACACGCCTGCGGAGACGCCGGGCCAGCAAGGTCTGCGGGTCGGCCAGACCGTCTTCCACACCAAGTTCGGCGAAGGCGTGGTGACGACGCTGGAGGGCCGTGGCGCCGACGCGCGCGCCCAGGTGCAGTTCGGCCGCCACGGCGCCAAGTGGCTGGCCCTGGCCATCGCCAAGCTGACGCCGGTCGACTAGGCGGCCGGGGCGTCGGCCAGCGTGCCGCCGAAGCTGTCGTTGAAGGTGAAGAGCAGCGAGACGTAGAACACCGTCCAGCTGCCCAGCAACACGGCGAAGGCCACGCCGAGGCCGAAGGTGCCGGTGCCCAGCACGGCCAGCACGATGCTCAGCACCATCGCCACCGGGACGCCGATGGCCGTCCAGGTCAGTGCGTAGACGGCGAACGCACCCTTGCTGCGCCACAGCGCCAGGGTGCTCGAGAACAGCGCCTGGCCCGTGCCCTGGCCGCCCCAGTGGACCAGCGCCGGCGCGTGCCAGAAGGGGATCGAAAGCACGGCCATCAGGAGGTTGAAGACCGAGACGGCGGTCGAGATGGCCGGCTCCATCATCATCGCCGCCATGCGCGCCGGGTCTTCGGCGCCGGGCTGGCGGCCGGCCAGCATGTCCAGCAGCGCCACCGCGGCGTCGCCGCCCACGCCGTAGGCCAGCCATGCCGCGCCGGCCCAGCACAGGCCGTACAGCGCGCACAGCAGCAGCAGGCTGCGCCGGCGTGCCGGGTCAGCGCGCAGCGGCGCCAGGAACTGCCGCGCGTCGACCGGCCCGTCGAGCAGCGCCGACTGGCTGGCGACCATGAAGCCCAGCGACAGCAGCGGCGGCGACATCATCAGCAGCGGCAGGCCCAGCATCCACGGCAGCAGCGCCAGCACGGTGACGGCGCACAGGAAGGCCACCAGCATCAGCGTCAGCGCCAGCGGGCGCCGGCCGTAGAGGCGGAAGGCATCGCGCACCCAGCGCACACCGCTGGACGGCGGGACATGTCGCAGCAACAGGGGCATCGTCGTCGTCGTTCTAGCGTGGCGGGTGCCAGGGCAGCGCGATGCGGCTGCGCAGCACGCGCTCGAAGTGGCCCGGGTCCTTGGGCTGCAGCAGCGCGGCGCTGCGCGGCAGGTGCCAGTCCCACAGGCGGCTGATCCAGAAGCGCAGCGCCGCGGCGCGCAGCAGCGCGGGCAGGGCGCGCTGCTCGCCGCCGGTGAGCGGCCGCACGCGCTCGTAGGCGGCGGTGAAGGCAGTGGCACGCGGCTCGTCGAGGGCGCCGGTGAGGGCGTCGGCGCACCAGTCGTTCAGGCACACGGCGAGGTCGAAGAGGAAGGTGTCGGTGCCGGCGAAGTAGAAGTCGAAGAAGCCGCACAGGCGATCGGGCCCGGCGGTGTCGTCGAACATCACGTTGTCGCGGAAGAGGTCGGCGTGGATGGGCCCGCGCGGCAGCGCCTGGCCCGCGGGCGAGGCCGCCAGGTGCTGCTGGAAGGCGAGCTCGTCGCGCAGCAGGTCGGCCTGTTCGGGTGCCAGGTGCGGCAGCACCAGCGGCGCCGTCTGCAGCCACCAGGCCAGGCCGCGCAGGTGCGGCTGCTGCAGCGGGAAGTCCAGGCCTGCCCCGTGCATGCGGGCCAGCATCTCGCCGACCTGCGCGGCGTGGTCGGCATCGGGACGAAGGCGGTGGCTGCCGGGCAGGCGCGTCACCACCGAGGCCGGCTTGCCGGCGACGAAGTGCACCAGGCTGCCGTCGGCGTCGGCCTGCGGCGCCGGCACCGGGATGCCGCGCGCGGCCAGGTGCTCCATCAGCCGCAGGTAGTAGGGCAGCTGTTCGGCCGGCAGGCGCTCGAACAGCGTCAGCACCCATTGCCCGCGCACCGTGGTGGCGTAGTAGTTGGTGTTCTCGATGCCCGAGCGTATGCCCTGCAGGTCGGTCAGGGCGCCCAGGCCCAGGCGCTGCACGAGGGCGTCGGCCTCGTCGAAGCCGACTTGCGTGTAGACCGCCATCGCCGCGGCTAGAAGTCAAACAGCGACCAGGCGCTCTGGCCGGCGGAGCCGTGGTCCTTGGTGATGTCGCGGCCGGCCGGGCCGACCGTGATGTCGTAGGGCTTGGCACCCGGCAGCTTGCTGGTGACGGTGATGCGCTGGGCCTGGCCGCCGATGCGCGTTTCCTCGATGCGCACGCCGCGGTCCTCGATGACGGTGCGGCGGGCAGTGTGCTCGGGCGCGGCGGCGGAAGCCGCCGTCGTGGGGGCCACGGCCGAAGCGGCGGGCGCCGCCACTGCCGGCAGGGCGGCGGGCACGGGCGCCGGCTGCTGCGAGGCCAGCACGGCCGGCTGGGCCAGGCAGGCCACGCCGACCCCCAGCAGAGACAGGGCGGCGGCGCAGCGGCGGAAGAAGTCCATGGCGCGATTCTACGCAGGGCCCGGGCCCGCGGCCGGACGCCACAATGTGGCCATGAGTGACAAGACCCTGCTGCTGGTGGACGGCTCCAGCTACCTCTACCGCGCCTACCACGCCATGCCCGACCTGCGCGGGCCCGACGGCTTCCCCACCGGCGCCGTGCACGGCATGGTGGCGATGATGAAGCGGCTGCGCGAGCAGATCCCGGCCGAGCACGCGGTGTGCGTCTTCGACGCCAAGGGCCCGACCTTCCGCGACGCCTGGTACCCCGCGTACAAGGCCCAGCGCGCGCCCATGCCCGAGCCGCTGGTGCAGCAGATCGCGCCCATCCACGAGGTCGTGCGCCTGCTCGGCTGGCCGGTGCTGGAGGTGCCCGGCATCGAGGCCGACGATGCCATCGGCACGCTGGCGCGCGTGGCCGCGGCCGGCGGCCACCGCGTCGTCATCAGCACCGGCGACAAGGACCTGGCGCAGCTGGTGACGGCCGAGGTGACGCTGATCAACACGATGAGCAATGAAACGCTCGACATCGAGGGCGTGAAGGCCAAGTTCGGCGTGCCGCCCGAGCGCATCGTCGACTACCTGACGCTGGTCGGCGACACCGTGGACAACGTGCCCGGGGTCGAGAAGGTGGGCCCGAAGACGGCGGCGAAGTGGATCGCCGACCACGGCTCGCTGGAAGGCGTGATGGCCGCCGCCGACAGCATCAAGGGCGTGGCGGGCGAGAACCTGCGCAAGGCACTGGACTGGCTGCCGCAGGGCCGGCGGCTGGTCACCGTGGTGACGGACTGCGACCTCAGCCCCCAGGTGCCCGGCTGGCCGGTGCTGGACGCGCTGGCGCTGCGCGAGGTCGACCGCGCCGGGCTGCTGGACTTCTACAACCGCTACGGCTTCAAGAGCTGGCGCAAGGAGCTCGAGGACGCGCTGGGCACGGCAGCGGCCGCCGAGGCACCCGCGGCTGCCCGCGCGGCCGCGGCCGCGCCCGACGTGCCGCTGCCGCGCGACTACGAAACCATCACCACCTGGGAACGCCTGGACGCCTGGCTGGCGCGGCTGCAGGCCGCCGAGCTCGTCGCCATCGATACCGAGACCGACAGCCTGGACGGCATGCGCGCGCGCATCGTCGGCATCAGCTTCGCCGTCGAGCCCGGCCGCGCCGCCTACGTGCCGCTGGCGCACAGCTACGGCGACGCGCCCGAGCAGCTGCCGCTGGACGAGGTGCTGGCACGGCTGCGGCCGTGGCTGGAAGACGCCCGCCGGCCGAAGGTGGGCCAGAACATCAAGTACGACCTGCATGTCTTCGCCAACCACGGCATCACCGTGCAGGGCTACACCCACGACACCATGCTGCAGAGCTACGTGCTGGAGGCCCACAAGTCGCACAGCCTGGAAAGCCTGGCCGAGCGCCACCTGAACCGCAAGGGCCTGAGCTACGAAGACGTCTGCGGCAAGGGCGTGCACCAGATCTCCTTCGCCCAGGTGGACGTGGCCAAGGCGACGCAGTACTCCGGCGAGGACAGCGAGATGACGCTGCAGGTGCACCAGGCCCTGTGGCCCGAGATCGAGAGCCACGCCGGCCTGCGCTTCGTGTACGAGCAGATCGAGATGCCGGTCAGCGTGATCCTGGAGCGCATCGAGATCACCGGCGTGCTCATCGACGCCGCCGTGCTGGCGCGCCAGAGCCAGGACCTGGCCGAGCGCATGGTGGCGCTGGAGCAGCAGGCCCACGAGATCGCCGGCCAGCCCTTCAACATGGGCAGCCCGAAGCAGATCGGCGAGATCCTCTTCGGCAAGCTGGGCCTGCCGGTGAAGAAGAAGACCGCCAGCGGCGCGCCTTCCACCGACGAGGAGGTGCTGGCCGAGCTGGCCGCCGACTACCCGCTGCCGGCACGCATCCTCGACCACCGCAGCCTGGCCAAGCTCAAGGGCACCTACACCGACAAGCTGCCGCTGATGGTCAACCCGGCCACCGGCCGCGTCCACACCAACTACGCGCAGGCGGTGGCGGTGACGGGGCGGCTGGCCAGCAACGACCCCAACCTGCAGAACATCCCCATCCGCACGCCCGAGGGCCGGCGCGTGCGCGAGGCCTTCATCGCGCCGCCGGGCGGCGTCATCATGAGCGCCGACTACTCGCAGATCGAGCTGCGCATCATGGCCCACATCAGCGAGGACCCGGCGCTGCTGCGCGCCTTCGCCGAGGGCATCGACGTCCACAGGGCCACCGCCAGCGAGGTCTTCGGCGTGCCGGTGCCGGAAGTCAGCAGCGAGCAGCGCCGCTACGCCAAGGTCATCAACTTCGGCCTCATCTACGGCATGGGCGCCTTCGGGCTGGCGAGCAACCTGGGCATCGAGCAGAAGGCGGCCAAGGACTACATCGACCGCTACTTCGCGCGCTTCGCCGGCGTCAAGCGCTACATGGACGAGACCCGGGTGCGGGCGCGCGAGCAGGGCTATGTCGAGACCGTGTTCGGCCGCCGCCTGTGGCTGCCCGAGATCAACAGCGGCAACGGCCCGCGCAAGGCCGGTGCCGAGCGCCAGGCCATCAACGCGCCGATGCAGGGCACGGCGGCCGACCTCATCAAGCTGGCGATGATCGCGGTGCAGGGCGAGCTCGACCGCGAGCGGCGCGCCACCCGCATGGTGATGCAGGTGCACGACGAACTGGTGCTGGAGGTGCCCGACGCCGAGCTGCCCTGGGCCCGCGAGGCCATACCGCGCCTGATGGCCGGCGTGGCGCAGCTGAAGGTGCCGCTGCTGGCCGAGGTCGGCGTGGGCGCGAACTGGGACCAGGCGCACTGAATCTCCGCGCTGACGGTGCGGGGTGGCGCCCACCATAATCCCGCGCCATGAAAGACCTGACCCAGGGCTCCATCCGCGGCCACATCCTGACCATGGCGGCACCCATCGCCGTCGGCATGTTCGTGCAGACGCTGTACTTCCTGGTCGACCTCTACTTCGTCTCGCGCATCGGCCCCGACGCGCTGGCCGGCGTGAGCCTGGCGGGCAACGCGGTGATGATCGTGATCGCGCTGACGCAGGTGCTTTCCGTGGGCACGGTGGCGCTGATCTCGCATGCCGTCGGCGCCAAGGACCGGGCGCGGGCGAACCTGGTGTTCAACCAGTCGCTGTCGCTGGCGCTGCTGTGCACGCTGCTGACCCTGGTGGGCGGCCTCACGGCCATCGGCCCCTACCTGTCGACGGTGGGGGCAGGCGCCGGCATCACCGCGGCCGGCAGCAGCTACCTGCTGTGGTACCTGCCGGGGCTGGCGATGCAGTTCCCGATGGCGGCGATGGGCTCGGCGCTGCGCGGCACCGGGCTGGCGGCGCCGGGCATGGTGGTGCAGCTGGTGACGGTGCTGCTGAACATCGTGCTCGCGCCCATCCTCATCGCCGGCTGGGGCACCGGCCACCCGCTGGGCGTGATGGGCGCGGGGCTGGCCAGCACCCTGTCGATCGCCGTCGGCGTGCTGCTCACGCTGGGCTACTTCGCCAAGCTGGAGACCTACGTCAAGCTCGACCGCAGCGAACTGGTGCCGCGCTGGGACGTGCTGGGCCGCATGCTGCGCATCGGCCTGCCCTCGGGCGGCGAGTTCCTGCTCATGTTCATCTACACCTCGGCCATCTACTGGATCATCCGGCCCTTCGGCACCGCGGCGCAGGCCGGCTTCGGCATCGGCATGCGGGTGATGCAGTCGGTGTTCCTGCCGGCCATGGCCATCTCCTTCGCCGTGCCGGCGGTGGCGGGGCAGAACTTCGGCGCCCACCTGCCCGCGCGCGTGCGCGACACGCTGAAGCAGGCGGTGGTCATCGAGTGTTCGCTGATGTTCGTGCTGGCCGTGGTCTGCCACCTCGTGCCCGAGAAGATGGTCGGCGCCTTCACCACCGACCCCGCGGTGGCCGAGGTCGGCGTGACCTTCCTCACCATCATCTCGACCAACTTCGTCGCCATGGGCTTCGTCTTCGCCTGCTCGGGCCTCTTCCAGGCCATGGGCAACACCCTGCCTTCGCTGGCCAGCAGCGCGACGAGGTTGCTGAGCTTCATCGGGCCGGCGCTGTGGCTGTCGCAGCAGCCCGGCTTCGCGCTGCGCCAGGTGTGGATGCTGTCGGTGGCGACGGTGGTGCTGCAGGCGGTGGTCAGCGGCCTGCTGGTGCGCTCGCAGATGCGGCAGCGGCTGCAGGGCCTGGGCGCGGCGCCTCAGCTGGCCGTGTAGGCCAGCCGCACGTAGATCGGCGCGAAGGCCTCGGCCTGCGTCACCTCCAGCAGGTGCTCGCGGCTCAATTCGAGCATGGCGATGAAGGTGACGACCAGCACCGGCACGCCGCGGGCGGTGTCGAAGAGTTCGTGGAACTCGACGAAGCGCCGCCCCTGAAGCTTGCGCAGCACGATGCTCATGTGCTCGCGCACGCTGAGCTGCTCGCGGCTGATGGTGTGGTGCTGGTTGAGCCGGGCGCGCTGCAGGATGTCGCGCCAGGCCAGCCGCAGTTCGTCGGGCTCGACGTCGGGCCAGCGCGGCGCCAGGCTCTGTTCGATGTGGACCTGGGCGCGCAGGAAGTCGCGGCCCAGCAGCGGCAGCGCGTCGAGCTGGGCGGCGCCGAGCTTGATCTGCTCGTATTCCACCAGCCGGCGTACCAGTTCGGCGCGCGGGTCCTCGGGCTCGCCGCCGTCCGCGCTCTTCTTCGGCGGCAGCAGCATGCGGCTCTTGATCTCGATGAGCATCGCCGCCATCAGCAGGTACTCGCTCGCCAGCTCCAGGTTGTGGCGGCGGATCTGGTCGACGTAGTCCAGGTACTGGCGCGTCACGCTGGCCAGCGGGATGTCCAGGATGTTGAAGTTCTGGCGCCGGATCAGGTACAGCAGCAGGTCCAGCGGACCTTCGAAGGCCTCGAGAAAGACCTCCAGCGCATCCGGCGGGATGTACAGGTCCAGCGGCATGCGGAACAGCGGCTCGCCGTAGAGCCGGGCCACGGCCACCTGGTCCACCACGATGGGCTCGGCTGCGGCGCTTTCGGGGGCAAGCTCGGCGGCCGGTGCGGCCGGGCTCAAGACCCCGTCTTCGTCTGGTAGACGTAGGGCTGCTGCGGTACCTGGGCGTCCCGCCACTCGGCCTGCTGGCTGCGGTCCAGGCTGCGGTCCCACAGCAGGGCACGGCCGGCGCGCTGTTCGCCCTCCAGCGCCGGCTTCTTCGCCTTGAGTTCGGCGATGAAGTTCGTCACGTCCGAGGTGTAGGGCTTCCAGAACAGAGGCATGGCGTGCGGTGGCGGCGGGCGCGGCAGAATCGAAAGCCCATTTTACGGCCCGCAGGCGGGGCCGAAACTGACAGCGCCGCAAGGAGGCGATGGAAACCGAGCTGAAGTTCCAGCTGCCGCCGGCCCGCGCCGCCGCACTGCAGCGCGCCCTGGCCACGGCCAGCGCACGCACGACGCGGCTGCAGGCCGTCTACGCCGACACCGCCGACCACCGCCTGGCCGCCGCCGGCCTGGCGCTGCGCCTGCGCAAGGAAGGCCGGGTGTGGGTGCAGACGCTGAAGGGCCGCGGCGACGGCCTGCTGCAGCGCCTGGAACACGAGGTGCCGCTGCCGGCGCAGCGCGGCACGCCGGTGCTGGCCCCGCAGCGCCATGCCGGCACGCCCGCCGGCGAACTGCTGCTGCCGCTGCTGGCCGACGGCGCCCTGCTGCAAGCGATCTACCGCACCGACATCCGCCGCCTGCACCGCCGCGTGCGCCACGCCGGCGCGGTCGTCGAGATCGCCTTCGACCGCGGCCACCTCGAAGCCGGCGGCCGTCGCCTGGCCGTGTGCGAGGTCGAGTTCGAGCTCGTCAGCGGCCCGCCCGCCGCCCTGCCGGCGCTGGCACTGCGCTGGGCCGGGCGCTTCGGCCTGTGGTGGGACATCCGCACCAAGTCGGAACGCGGCATGCGGATGGCGCTGGGCATCGAGCGCGCCGCGGCCGTCAAGGCCCCGCCGGCCCGCTGGCCCGCGGGCGCCGACACGGCCGCGGTGTGGGCCGCCTCGCTGCAGGCCGCGCTGGCGCAGGCGCTGCCCAATGCCGCCGAGATCGCCAGCGGCCTGGGCGGCCCCGAACATCTGCACCAGCTGCGCGTGGCCATGCGCCGCCTGCGCACCGTGCTGCGACTGCTCGCCGGCTGGGGCGGCCCTGCCGAGGCGGCGCTGGCCCTGGAAGCAGGCTGGCGCGAGCCCTTCGCGCAGCTGGGGGCAGCGCGCGATGCCGATGTGCTGCGCGACGCGCTGTGGCCACGCCTGCAGGCAGCGGGTGCGCCCGCCGGGGCGTGGCCGGCGGCGCCGCCGCATGCATCGCCCGGCGACGTCGTGCGCGGGCCGGCGTTCAACGCGCTGCTGCTGCAAACGCTGGCGCTGGTGCTGGGCACCGTGCCGGGCACGGGGCGCGAGATCGATGCTGCCGCCGCGGCCGTGCTGAAGCCGGCCTGGCGCAGCGTCGCCAACGGCGCCGCCGGCTTCGGCCAGGCCGACCTGGCCGAACGGCATCGCCTGCGCAGGCGGCTCAAGCGCCTGCGCTATGCCATGGAACTGCTGTTGCCGCGGCTGCGCCGCAAGCCTGCGCGGCGCCTGCTGGCCGCCATGGCGCCGGCACTGGAGGCCCTGGGCGAGATGAACGACCTGCATGCCGCGCAGCGGCTGTGCGAAGGCCAGGCCGAGCGCACGCCGCTGGGCTGGTTCGCCCTCGGCTGGCTGGCGGCGCAGCAGGTGCAGGCGCAGGGGCGGGCGGCTGCGGCGCTGGCCGCGCTGGCGCGCCTGCCGGCGCCGCGCGTGCGCGGCTGAAGCGGGCTCAGAGGCTGAGAGCCAATC
>CAIWPS010000794.1 GCA_903914615.1 uncultured beta proteobacterium
GCCGACGCGCCGCCGGCGGCGCGGCTGCGCGAGGCCGGCGCGGTGCTGCTGGGCAAGACGACGATGCCCGACTACGGCATGCTGTCGTCGGGCCTGTCGAGCTTCCATGGGCTGACCCGCAACCCCTGGAACCTGGCGAAGAACCCGGGCGGCAGCAGCGCCGGTGCCGGCGCCGCGGCGGCCGCGGGCTACGGCCCGCTGCACCTGGGCACCGACATCGGCGGCAGCATCCGCCTGCCTGCGGCCTGGTGCGGCGTCGTCGGCTTCAAGCCCAGCGCCGGGCGCGTGCCCATCCAGCCACCCTTCGTCGGGCGCGTCGCCGGCCCGCTGACGCGCACGGTGGCCGACGCCGCGCTGGCCATGGCCGCGCTCAGCCGGCCCGACTGGCGCGACGCCACCAGCCTGCCGCCGCAGGACATCGCCTGGACCGATCTGGGCGACGACCCCGGCGCCTTCGTGCGCGGCCTGCGCATCGGCCTCGTGCTCGACCCCGGCTGGGGCCTGCCGCTGGATGCCGAGATCGCGGCCGCCGTGCAGGCCGCCGCGCTGGCCTTGCAGGCCGCGGGTGCCGCGGTCGAGCCGCTGGCCGGCTTCACCACGCGCGAGATGGCCGACGGCATCGACCGCTTCTGGCGCCTGCGTTCGCAGCTGGAACTGGCCGCGCTGCCCGCGGCGCGGCGCGCCCTGGTGCTGCCCTACATCCGCGACTGGGCCGCCGGCGCGCAGGACTGCAGCGCGGCGCAGGCCTACCACGGCTACAGCCAGATGGGCGCGCTGCGCGACGCCGCGGTGGCCGCCTGCCAGCGCCTGGACTTCGTCATCTCGCCGGTGGCGCCGGTGTCGGCCTACGCCGCCGCGTGGGCCAGCCCCACCAACGACCCGCAGCGCGCGATGGAGCACATCGCCTACACCCTGCCCTTCAACATGAGCGGCCAGCCCGCCGTCAGCGTGCCCTGCGGCCAGACCGCGGGCGGCCTTCCCATCGGCCTGCAGATCGCCGGGCGCCGCCACGACGACCTCGGCGTGCTGCGGCTGGCCCGGGCCTGGGAAGGGCTGCGCCCGCCGCTGCCGCAATGGCCGCGCTACATTGCGCCCCATGTCGTACCCTGACGCACGCGGCAACCCCTGCGGCAGCAGCACGCGCGCCGCGCTGGCGGCTGCCGAGCAGGCGCTGTGGCGCATGATGTCCTTCTACGACGCGCCGCTGGCCGACCTGGACGCCGCCGGCGCCGCCGACCCCGGCTGGGCGCTGCCGCACACGATGAAGGCCGGCTTCCTGCTGAGCCTGACCGAGCCGGCGCTGCTGGGCGATGCGGCCGACGAGATCGCGCTCGCCGAGGCCGCGTCGGCGCATGCCCCGGCGCGCGAGCGCGCCCACCTGCAGGCCGTGCAGCATGTCTTCGACGGCCGCTGGACCGCCGCCTGCCGCGTCTGGGACGAGCTGCTGCTGGAACACCCGCGCGACGCCCTCGCCCTGCAGTGGGCGCAGCTGTGGGACTTCTACCGCGGCGACGCCGTCAACCTGCGCCAGCGCCCGGCGCGCGCGCTGCCCGACTGGGACGAGGCCGACCCGCTGCACCCGCATGTGCTGGCGCTCTATGCCTTCGGCCTGGAGGAATGCAACCTGCACGCGCAGGCCGAGGACGTGGGCCGCCGCGCGCTCGCCGCCGACGCGCGCGTACCCTGGGCGGTGCACGCGGTGACCCACGTGATGGAGATGCAGGGCCGCTTCGAGGACGGCGCCGCCTGGCTGCGCCAGCACCAGTCGGCGTGGGCCGAAGGCAATGGCTTTGCCGGCCACCTGTGGTGGCACAAGGCGCTGTTCAGGCTGGAGGCGCTGGACGTGGCCGGCGCGCTGCGCCTGCTCGACGCCCACCTGAGCGGGCCGGCGCTGCAGCTGACCCTGCACCGCGTCGATGCCGCGGCGCTGCTGTGGCGGCTGCACCTGATGGGCGAGGACGTGTCGGCGCAGGCCACGGCGCTGCTGGCCGGCTGGGGCCCGGACGCCGCGGGCGCCGGCCACTACGCCTTCAACGACCTCCACATCGTGCTGGCGCTGCTGTGCGCCGGCCAGGTCGCCGCCGCCGAAGCCTGGGTGGCACGCTGCGCCCAGCGTGCGCTGGGCGCCGAGGAAGCGCGCCGCAGCAACCACCCGGTGGCGCGCGAGGTCGGCCTGCCGGTGCTGCGCGGCCTGCTCGCGTTCGCGCGCGGCGACGCCGACGGCGCCGTCGACCTCCTCTACCCACAGCGCAGCGGCGCGCAGCGCCTGGGCGGCAGCCATGCCCAGCGCGACCTGCTCGACCAGACGCTGCTGGCCGCGGCAGCCGCCGGCGGCCGCCGCGCGCTGGGCCGTGCCCTGCTCAACGAACGCAGCATGGCCAAGCCGGTGACGCCGCTGACGCGGCACTGGATCGACAGGCTGGCACTGCCGGCACGGGAGCGCGCATGAATGCAGAAGAGAAACGCGAGAACCGCCTGAAGCTGCTGGAAGACCACATCGGCCGTTCGCTGGCCGAGAGCGCGCAGAACGGCGAGCTGCAGAGCGCGCCCAGTTACGGCCGTCCGCTGCACTTCGGCGACGGCTATGACGAGACCCCGGCCGAGCTGCGCATGGGCTACAAGATCCTCAAGGACGCCGGCGTCGTGCCGCCCGAGGTCGAGCTGATGCGCGAGATCGAGGCCCTGCGCCTGAGCCTGGAAGGCGCCGCCGACGACGCCACCGCGCAGACGCGCCGCCAGCAGCTGGTCGACAAGCAGCAGGCGCTCGCATTGCGGCTGGAAAAGCTGCGCATGCGCGGCACGTTCTAACCTTCTCGCAGGCGCCGACGGCAATGTCTGAACACCGTGCGCACGTCGAATGGGAACGCGGCCCGCTCGAGGCCTTCACCGACCACCGCTACAGCCGCCGCCACGTGCTGCGCTTCGACGGCGGCGCCGAGGTGGCGGGCTCGTCGTCGCCGCATTCGGTGCCCCTGCCGTACTCCGACGCCAGCGCCGTCGACCCCGAGGAGATGTTCGTCGCCGCGCTGTCGAGCTGCCACATGCTGTGGTTCCTGTCGCTGGCGGCGCGCGCGGGCTTCCAGGTCCAGCACTACACCGACGAGGCGGTCGGCACGATGGCACGGCGCGACGACGGCAAGGTCGCCGTGACCACCGTGACGCTGCGGCCGCGCGTGGCCTTCGGCGGCACCCGCCGGCCCAGCGCGGCGGAGTTCGAAGCCCTGCACCACCATGCCCACGACGAGTGCTACATCGCCCAGTCGGTGGCCTGCGCCGTGCAGTGCGAGCCGGTGCTGGCCTGACGGCGCGCCGGCCATGCCGCCCCGTGTTCGCGGGGCCTTGAAAGCGCGCCACCGCGCGCCCAGATGACCCGGTGCATCTGCTCTGGCCCCTGCTCTTCTTCGTCGCCCTGGCACTGACCGTGGCGGCGTGGCTCGCCGGGCCGCAGGCGCTGGCGGCCTGGCGCCGCGCGCGCATTCGCCGCCGGCCTTTTCCGGCCGCCTGGCGGGCCATCCTGCGCCGCCGCATGCCGCTCTTTGCGCGGCTGCCTGCCGACCTGCAGATGCAATTGAAGAAGCACGTCCAGGTGCTGGTGGCCGAAAAGCCCTTCATCGGCTGCGCCGGCCTGCACGTGACCGAGGAGATGCGCGTGCTCGTCGCGGCGCAGGCGGCCTTGCTGCTGCTGGGCGGCCACATCGGCTATTTCAGCGAATTGCGCCAGGTGCTGCTCTACCCCGGCGCCTTCATCGTCGAGCGCAGCGCCGGCGACGGCAGCGGCCTGACGCACCAGACGCGGCGCGCCCTCGTCGGCGAATCGTGGCAGCAGGGCCAGGTGCTGCTGTCGTGGGACGACGTGCTCGCCGGCGCCGCCGACCCGGACGATGGCCACAACGTCGTCATCCACGAATTCGCGCACCAGCTCGACCAGGAGCGCGGCCGCGCCAATGGCGCGCCCTGGCTGGGCCGGCGCGACCGCTACGCCGGCTGGGCGGCGGTGCTGGGCGCCGAATTCGCGGCGCTGCGCGAACGCCTGGCGCGCGGCGAGCCCGGGCTCATCGACGCCTACGCCGCCACCGAGCCGGCGGAATTCTTTGCCGTCGTCAGCGAACATTTCTTCGAACAGCCCGCGGCGCTGGCCGCTGGCCATCCTGCGCTGTACCGCGAATTCGCGCGCTACTACGGCGTCGACCCCCAGAGCTGGTGAGCCCGCAGCCATGGGCGGCCGAATGCAATTGCCGCGACCGACGGCTCGGCGTTTGAATTAGCTTCGGGTTGCAGATAGGCACCGGCCCCAGGGTTTGCGTGAAAACCGCTTAACCCCTGGAAACGAATTCAAATGACTTATGATCGATAATGAGCGCATTGAATGACGCACCGTATCTGCCCGATACGCCCGAGACGTCAGCGGCCTTGCATATAACGGCTCGGCAAATTCCCACGCTCTTGCAGGGAGCAAACACTCGATCGGAACCCATGACCAAGACCTACGCCCAAATCGTCAAGCAAATCGAAGTCCTCAAGCAAGATGCCGAGAAGGTGCGCCGCAAGGAAGTCGATGGCGTGATCGGCCGCATCCGCGAAGCCATCACCGTGTACAACCTCAGCGCCGAAGACCTGGGCCTGGCCGGCAAGCCGAAGGCCCCGAGCAAGTCCGCACCGGTCAAGCGCCGTGGGCGCAAGGCTGCCAAGCCGGCCGCCGTGGTGAAGTTCCGCAACGAGAGCGGCGGCACCTGGGGCGGCCGCGGCAAGCGCCCGCAATGGCTGCGCGACGCGCTGAACGCCGGCAAGACGCTGGCCGACTTCGCCGTCAAGTAGGCGCCACCGGCGCCCCGGGCCGCTGCCCGGGGCCTGCCTTCATTGCGTTCGCGCCTGCCGCACGGCCTGCTCCCAGTGGGCCATTCGTTGCGCAGCGCGTTCGCGTTGCATCTCCGGGTCGAAACGCCGTTGCGGCCGCCACAGGGCCGCCAATTCGTCGACACCGGCGTACACACCCACCGCCAGTCCGGCCAGAAAGGCCGCGCCCAGCGCCGTCGTTTCGGTGACCTGGGGCCGCAATACCGAAATGCCCAGCAGGTCGGCCTGGAATTGCATCAGCAGGTCGTTGACGCTGGCGCCGCCGTCGACGCGCAATTCGGCCACCGGCGCGGCGTCCTGGCCCATGGCCTGCAATAGCGCCGCGCTCTGGAAGGCAATGCTTTCGAGCGCCGCGCGCGCAATGTGCGCCACCGTGCTGCCGCGCGTCAGGCCGACGATGGCACCGCGCGCCTGCGCATCCCAGTAAGGTGCGCCCAGGCCGGTGAAGGCGGGCACGACGGTGACGCCGCCGCTGTCGGGCACGCTGGCAGCCAGGCGTTCGATGTCGCTGCTGGCGGTGATGGCCTGCAGGCCGTCTCGCATCCATTGCACCACCGCGCCGCCGATGAAGACGCTGCCTTCGAGTGCGTATTGCGGCCGCGCATCCGGCTGCGCCGCGGCGGTGGCAATGAGGCCATGCGTCGAAGGCCTGAATTCGCTGCCCGTGTGCAGCAGCGTGAAGCAGCCGGTGCCGTAGGTGTTCTTGGCCTGGCCGGGCTGGAAGCAGGCCTGGCCGAAGAGCGCCGCCTGCTGGTCGCCGGCCAGCGCGGCAATGGGAATGGGCGCGCCGAACAGCGTCGTCTCGCCATAGAGGTGGCTGGACGGGAACACCGCCGGCAGCACGCTGTCGGGCACGTGCAGGGCCTTCAGCAGTTCATGGTCCCAGACGTTGTGGCGGATGTCGAAGAGCATCGTGCGCGCCGCGTTGCTGACGTCGGTGGCGTGCACCCGGCCCTGCGTCAGCTGCCACAGCAGCCAGCTGTCGATGGTGCCGAAGGCGAGTTCGCCCTGCGCCGCGGCGATGTGCGCGCCGTTCACGTGGTCGAGCAGCCAGCGGATCTTGGTGGCGCTGAAGTAGGGGTCGATGACGAGGCCGGTCGATGCGCGAACGGTTTCGGCCAGGCCCTGCTCGCGCAATTGCGCGCACAGCGGTTCGGTGCGGCGGTCCTGCCAGACGATGGCGCGGTGAAGGGGCCGGCCGCTGCCGCGGTGCCACAGCACGGTGGTCTCGCGCTGGTTGGCAATGCCGATGGCGGCGATGTCGGCGGCGCCCAGGCCGGCCGCCGCCAGCGCCTGCTGCGCGACCGCGAACTGCGTCTGCCAGATCTCGTCGGCATCGTGCTCGACCCAGCCGGGCTGCGGAAAGTGCTGCGCGAACTCGCGCTGCGCCTGGGCGACGATGCGGCCGCTGCGGTGGAAGACGATGGCGCGCGAGCTCGACGTGCCCTGGTCCAGTGCCAGCAGATGTTCCTTGGCCATGCGGCTCTCCCGGGCGCCGACAGGGCGCCGGCGCCGATTGTCGCCAGCCGCCCGCGCACCGCCATCGGGGCTGGCCAGCAGGGCCGTGGCGTCGGCGACACTTGCCGCCCATGCCGCAACGCCGCGCCCTTTTCACCGGCACCGCCTATGCCCTGGCCGCCGGGCTGATGTGGGGGCTGGTGTTCGTGGCCCCGCTGCTGCTGCCGCAGTACCCGGCGGGGCTGCTATCGGTGGCGCGCTACCTGGCCTTCGGGCTCATCGCGCTGCCGCTGGCGTGGCTGGACCGCGGGCGCATCGCCCTGCTCACGCGCGCCGACTGGCTCGAGGCGCTGAAGCTCTCCGCGGTGGGCAACCTGCTGTACTACCTCTGCCTGGCCGCGGCCATCCAACGCGCCGGCGGGCCGCTGCCGACGATGATCATCGGCACCCTGCCGGTGGTCATCGCGCTGGTCTCCAACCGGCGCAATGCCGTGCGCGACGGCCGCCTGGCCTGGCGCCGCCTGGGCCCGGCGCTGGCGCTCATCGCCGCCGGCATCCTCTGCGTCAACCAGGCCGAACTGCAGCAGCTGCGCGCGGCGGCGGATACCGACTTCGCGCGCTACGGCCAGGGTGCGCTGCTGGCCCTGGGCGCCGTGGTGTGCTGGACCTGGTACCCCATCCGCAACGCCGACTGGCTGCGCGCCCATGCGGGTCGCTCGCCCTCGACCTGGGCCACCGCGCAGGGCCTGGCGACGCTGCCGCTGGCGGCGCTGGGCTTCCTGGCGTTCTGGCTCCTCGGCGTGCTGCGCCCGGCGTCGGCATTCGCGTGGCCGCTGGGCCCCACGCCGGGCCTGTTCCTGGCGCTGATGTTCGCGATCGGGCTCTTCGCCTCGTGGCTGGGCACCTTGTGCTGGAACGCCGCCAGCCAGCGCCTGCCGACGTCGCTGGCCGGGCAGCTCATCGTCTTCGAGACGCTGTCGGCGCTGGCCTACGCGCTGCTGCTGCGCGGCCAGCCGCCGCCGGCGCTGACACTGCTGGGCGCGGCGCTGCTGGTGGCCGGCGTCAGCTGGGCGCTGCGGCCGGCGCGCAGCACCGCCTAGAGCGGCAGCGCCTCGTCGAGCACTTCCACCCAGTGCCGCACCGGTGTCGCGGTGCCGCTCTGCAGGTGCTGGATGCAGCCGACGTTGGCGCTGACGATGGCCTGCGCCTGCAGCGGTGCAAGGTGCGCCAGCTTGCGGTCGCGCAGTTGCATCGACAGCTGCGGTTGCAGCACGCTGTAGGTGCCGGCCGAGCCGCAGCACAGGTGGCTCTCGCCGGCCGCCAGCTGCACCTCGAAGCCCAGCGCCGTGAGCTGCTGCTCGACGCCGCCGCGCAGCTGCTGGCCATGCTGCAGCGTGCAGGGCGGGTGGAAGGCCAGCTTGCGCTGCCGCGGCGGGCGCAGGCGGCCCTTCAGTGCCGCCACGATGTCGGGCAGCAGCTCGCTCAGGTCGCGGGCCAGGGCGCTGACGCGGCGCGCCTTGTCGGCATAGTCGGCGTCGTGGGCCAGCGCGTGGGCGTAGTCCTTGACCTGCAGGCCGCAGGCCGAGGCATTGCTGACGATGGCCTCGACCTTGCCTTCCGAGGTCAGCCCGTCGACCAGCGGCCACCAGGCGTCGATGTTGCGGCGCATGTCGGCCAGGCCGCCGGCCTGGTCGTCCAGGTGCGTGCGCACGGCGCCGCAGCAGCCGGCACCGTCGGCCACCAGGGTCTGGATGCCGGCGGCGTCGAGCACGCGCGCCGTGGCCGGGTTGATGCCCGGCAGCAGGGCCGGCTGCACGCAGCCCAGCAGCAGCAGCACCTTGCGCTTGTGGGTGCGCGTGGGCCAGCGCCGCGCCTGCGCAGCGCCGGCGGCGCGTGGCGGCACCTTGGCCTTCAGCGCCGCCGGCAGGAAGGGCCGTGCCAGCTGGCCGAGCTTCAGCGCGGGGCCGAATAGCGGTGAGGTCAGGCCGGCCTTGAGCGCGCCGCGCAGCGCCTGCTCGGCCGCCGGCCGCTCGACCCGGGCGTCGACGATGCGGCGCCCGATCTCGACCAGGTTGCCGTACTGCACGCCGCTGGGGCAGGTGGTCTCGCAGTTGCGGCAGGTCAGGCAGCGGTCCAGGTGCTGCTGGGTCTTGCGCGTCGGCGCCGCGCCTTCGAGCACCTGCTTGATGAGGTAGATGCGGCCGCGCGGGCCGTCGAGCTCGTCGCCCAGCAGCTGGTAGGTGGGGCAGGTGGCGGTGCAGAAGCCGCAGTGCACGCACTTGCGCAGGATGGCCTCGGCCTCGCGGCCGTCGCGCGTGCCACTGAATTCGGCAGTCAGCTTGGTTTGCATCAGGCCAGGGTGTAGCTCAGGACCCAGTAGTGCTCGAAGGCCAGCCACTCGGGGTCGCGCGCACGCGGCCCCAGCGCGGCGATGGCTTCGTCGGCTTCGGGAAAGTTCTTCAGCACCTCGTGCACGCTGCCGTCGTCGAGCTGGCGGTCCTGGTAGGTGTTGCCCTCGGCGTCGCGGCGCGTGAGGGGCGTGCTGCTGGTCTGCACGAAGCTGTTGTCGAGCATGACGACGCGGGCGCCGGGCTCGAGCCGCGCGTGCAGCGTGTCCAGCCAACCGGGCAGCCGCGACAGCGGCACATGGCTCCACCAGCAGCCTGCGAACGCGGCGTCGAAGCGGGCGTCGCCGAGCTCGGCCAGCGTGTAGGCGTCGACGGTGGCAAAGCGCACGCAGGCCGGCAGCGGCTTGCTGCGCGCCACGGCCATCGTCTCGGGGTTGAGGTCGGTGGCCAGCCACGAGGCCGCCTGGCTGGCCCCATGCGGCGTCCACCAGCCGGTGCCGCAGGCGATCTCCAGCACCTCGCGGCCGGCGAAGACCGGCACCAGCCAGGCTTCCATGGCGCGCAGGTCGGCCTGGCGCTCGGGCTTGAAGTAGACGCGCTCGTAGTAGGCGGCACGCTGCGCGTAGTAGCGGCGCATGTCTTCGGTGATGTCGTTCATGCTTCCGCGAACAGCCGGCCGTGGTTGAAGAGGCCTTCGGGGTCGAAGGCGCGCTTGAGTTCGCGGTGGATGCGCGCCAGCGGCGCCGGCAGCGGCGCGAAGGCGCC
>CAIWPS010000795.1 GCA_903914615.1 uncultured beta proteobacterium
CCCGACGCGCCCGCGCCCTCATCCGCATCCGCACCGCAGCCGCAGCCGCCGGCACCGGCCGCGGCCCCGGCAGCCAGCGCCGGCTGAGCCTGCGGCCGCCACCGCCGCAGCAGCTGCGCGCATTCGCGCAGCGCGGCGGTGTCGTCGGCGGTGGCACCGGCGACACGTTGCAGCCGCCACAGCACGGCGTCGAAGAGCAGGGCGCGGTCGTCGCCGGGCGGTGCCCGCGAAGGGCCGTCCCTGCAGCTCAAATTCTTCCCATCAGCAGCAGGACGAGCAGGATGATGAACAACAGGCCCAGGCCGCCGCTGGGTCCGTAGCCCCAGCTCGAACTGTGCGGCCACACCGGCAGCACGCCGACGAGCATCAGGATGAGGACGATCAAGAGGATGGTGCCCAGGCCCATGTGTTTCTCCTTGCGCCCCGCGAAGGCGGAACGACCATGGGACAAGGCTAGGTCGGCACGGCGCGCGACACGGTGCGCTGGCGCACCGATGGCGCCTGCGGCCACGCTCGGGCGCCGAAGGTTCGTCAACGCACAGACCCTGGCCCGGCGCTGAGGCAGGGTCGCAAGGTCGCACGGGACCGGTCCGCACCGGGTCGGCCCGAGGCGCCGCATCGGAGCCGCATGGGCCTGTTTTCGCTACACCACGGCAAGCTGTCCTACGCTGCCGACTACCTCGGCTACGGCCTGCTCGTGGCGGCCACCGCGGCGGCCACGGTGGCCTTCGTGCCGGCGGCACAGGCGTGGACCGCGCTGGCATTCGCCGTGGCCGGTGCGGCCGGCTGGTCGCTGGCCGAGTACCTGCTGCACCGCTGGGTGCTGCACGGCCTGCAGCCTTTCCAGCGCTGGCACGCGCTGCACCACGAGCGGCCGCGCGCCCTCATCGCCACGCCCACGGTGCTGACCATGGCGCTGTTCTTCGCCCTCGTCTTCGTGCCGGCGCTGTGGCTGCTGCCCGCGGGTCGCGGCCTGGCCCTGACCTGCGGCGTGCTGGCCGGCTACCTGGCCTACACCGTGACCCACCACGCCGTCCACCACTGGCACGGGCGCAGCGCCTGGCTGCTGCGCCACAAGCGCTGGCATGCGCTGCACCACCATGCCGGCTCACAGGCCTGTTATGGCGTGACCAGCCCCTTCTGGGACCGCGTCTTCGGCAGCACGCCCGCGACCGGCCCGCAGGCCCCGCGCTGAGCGACGTGGCCCCGGCGACACGGGGTTCGGCAGCGCACAGACATGGCCGCGGCAGGGCCCTACAACCGGGGCATCGGTGTAGCGCTCACCGTCTGTCCAACCCAACCACGATACCCAAGGATCACACCATGAAGACCTTCCAAGTTCTGCGCCTGCTGGCGCTGGCCGGCATCGCGCCGCTGGTCGCCCTGCCCGCCGCGGCGCAGGACAGCTACTACTACGGCGGCCTCGCCGCCGGCAAGTCGCGCAGCGACATCGACGGCGCCGGCATCACGGCCAGCCAGGGCCCCGCAGGACTGACCATCAGCAACCTGTCGCGCGATTCCAAGGACAACGCCTACAAGGCCTTCCTGGGTTACCAGTTCAACCGCAACGTCGGCCTCGAGGTTGGCTACTTCCACCTCGGGCAGTTCAAATACGATGCCACCACCTCGGCCGGCAACCTGCACGGCCAGACGAACGTGCAGGGCGCCAATGTCGACCTCGTGGGCACCCTGCCGGTGAGCGAGAACTTCTCCCTCATCGGCCGCGCGGGCGTGAACTGGGCGCGCAGCCGCGGCACCTACACCGGCAGCGCCGGCTTCGTGCCCAGCAACCCCACGCCCAGCCAGCGCGAGGTCAACGGGGACGTCGGCATCGGCGTGCAGTACGCCTTCAGCCCAAGCTTCCTGATGCGTGCCGAGGTCGAGCGCTTCCGCTACAACGACGCCGTTGGCCACCACCCGGACGCGAACCTCTACAGCGTCAGCCTGGTCGTGCCCTTCGGCCGCAGCGAGGCGCCGGCGCCCAAGGTGGCCTACGTCGCCCCGGCCTATGTCGCGCCGGCCCCGGAACCGGTGCCGGCACCCATGCCCGCCGCCGCGCCGGCACCGGTGATCGTCGCCGTCGCGCCGATGCCCGCGCCGATGGCGCCCGAACGCCGCCGCGTCAGCTACAGCGCCGAGTCGATGTTCGGCTTCGACCGCGCCGTGCTGCGCCCCGAGGGCATGGCCGCGCTGGACAGCTTCGCCCAGGAACTGCAGGGCACGCGCTTCGACAACATCGTCGTCGAGGGCTATACCGACCGCCTGGGCACCGACGCCTACAACCTGAAGCTGTCGCAGGAGCGTGCCGACGTCGTCAAGGCCTACCTGGTCGAGACGGGCCACATCGACGCCGCCAAGGTGATGGCCGTGGGCAAGGGCGAGGCCGCACCCGTGACCCAGCCCGACGCCTGCAAGGGCAAGGCCGCGACGCCCAAGCTGATCGCCTGCCTGCAGCCCGACCGTCGCGTCGAGATCGAAGTCGCCGGGACGCGGTGATGCGCACCTCGCCGCTGTGGAGCACGGCGTCGTTCGGCGACGCCGCCGACACCACGCCGCAGGAACTGGACGAGCTGCGCGCGCACCTGGCGCAATGCTCGGCACCGGACCGCCGCTGGGTGAGCCTGCGCTGCGCGGCGGCGAGCCTGCACCGCATCGTCATGACGCGGCTGGTGACGACGGCCACGCTGGTCGTCGCCGTCGTCGGGGCGGTGCTGCTGGCCTGGTGAAAGCCCGGCCGACGCCCGTCCAGGAACCCCGGGGCCGCGATGGCCCCGCACGCCCCATCGCCGGGGACCGACCCGTCGTCGGTCGCACCTGAAGACAAGGATGACACCATGAACTTGCACCGCAAGACCACCGTCCGTACCGCCCCGCCGTTCCCGATGTGGACGGCCGCCCTCTTCACCGCCGCGCTGGCCTGTGCCTTCCCGGTGCGCGCGGCGCAGGCCGACAACCCCGCGGCGCAGCACCGCGCCGAGGTGGCGGCCTGCAACGACGGCAGCTCGCCCGAAGGCCGCGAGACCTGCCTGTACGAAGCCCGCTCGGCCTATGCCCAGCAGGTCCGCGAAGGCATCAAGAACGGCAACGGCGACTACGCCGGCAATGCCACACAGCGCTGCAACGCACAGCAGGGCAGCGAGCGCCGCGCCTGCCTGGCCATGATGGCCGGCCGCGGCACGCGCAGCGGCAGCGTCGAAGGCGGCGGCATCCTGCGCGAGCTGGTGACGACCAGCCCCGCGCCCGCAGGCACCCCCCCCACAACGCCCGGGCCGCGCTGACCCCCGCAAGGCGCCCGCGCCGCACAAGGAACCCACGATGAAGCTCCACTCCACGATCGCCGTTGCCCTGGCCTTCAGCCTCGGCGCGGCAGCTTTGCCGGCCTTCAGCCAAGAGCGCCAGGAGCGCGACGGCCGCCGCGACGAGCCGCAGCAGCAGCAGCGCGGCAACCCCGAACGCGGCCGCGACGAGGGGCCGCAGGCCCGCCCCGCCCGCGGCTGGCACAAGGGCGGCCGGATGCCGCCTGCGTACAACCAGCGCCAGTACGTCGTCGACGACTGGCGCGGCCACCACCTCAGCGCGCCGCCGCGCGGCTACCACTGGGTGCAGACCGGCGGCGACTACGTGCTGGTGGCCATCGCCACCGGCGTCATCCTGCAGCTGCTGCTGGCCCATTGAAACCGCCGGCCCGCGGGCCGGCGATCCCCTTTCATTGACACCCGAGGAGTCATGACATGACCAAGCAAGACGTCTACATCGCGAAGATGAAGGCCCAGCTCGACGAGCTCAACGTGCATCTGCGCGAGCTCGAGGCCAAGGCCCAGGACGCGCAGGACAGCGCGCAGGCGACCTACCAGGAACAGATGGCCAGGCTGCGCGAGCAGTCCAAGCTGGCTAGCGCCAAGCTCGACGAGATGAGCGCCGCCGCCGAGGGCTCGTGGCACAAGATGGTGGCCGAGATGGAGAAGCTGCAGGCCGCCTTCACCAAGTCCTTCCACTACTTCAAGTCGCAGGTCTAGCGGAAGACGGCGCGCGGGCCTACGCCCGCGCCCGCAGCAGCCAGCGCAGCACGGTCTCGAACAGCAGCTCGGGCAGCACCGGCTTGGTGAGGAAGTCGTCCATGCCGGCCTCCAGGCA
>CAIWPS010000796.1 GCA_903914615.1 uncultured beta proteobacterium
CGCCTTCGCAGGGCCGCCGGGGTTGCCGTCGAAGAGGCAGATGGTGGTGCCGCCCAGCAGCGCGCCGACCTGCGCGTTCCACATGATCCAGCCCGTGCTGCTGAACCAGAAGAAGCGCTCGCCGGTGCCGACGCTGGGCGCGACGTCGTTGTGCAGCGTGCCCTTGAGCAGCTCCAGCACGATGCCGCCGTGGCCGTGCACGATGGGCTTGGGCAGGCCCGTGGTGCCGCTGGAATAGACGATCCACAGCGGGTGGTCGAAGGGCAGCCAGGCGGGCGCCCAGTCCTCCAGCCAGGCGCCGGGGTCGTCGGCCACCCAGTCGGCCCAGGCATGCGTCTGGCGGCCGGGCGCGGCGAACCCGCCGGGCTGCGCGCTGGGGTCCATGTCGGCCAGGAACACGAGATGCTCGACCGAGGGCAGCCCGGCCAGCACTTCGCGCAGCACCGGGCGCCGGTCGTGCGCCGTGCCGCCCCAGACCTGGCCGTCGACCGCGACGAGCACCCGCGGCGCGATCTGGCGGAAGCGGTCCAGCACCGCCACCGGCCCCATGTCGGGCGAGCACACCGACCAGATCGCGCCGACGCTGGCGCAGGCCAGGAAGGCGACCACGGTGTGCGGGGTGTTGGGCAGGTAGGCGGCGACGCGGTCGCCCGGCCGCACGCCTGCCGCGCGCAGTCGCGCCGCAAAGCTGCCGACCTGGCGCGTGAGCTCGGGCCAGCTCACCTCGACGGGCGCCTTCATGCGTTCGTTCTGGAACACGATGGCCGGGTGGCCCGCCGCATGCGCCGCGGCGCCGTGGCGCAGCGCCTGGCGCGCGTAGTTGACCTGCGCGCCGGGGAACCACCGCGCGCCCGGCATCACCGGCGCTTCCAGCACCGTCTGCCAGGGCGTCGGCGACTCGACGCCGAAGTGCTCCCACACCGACGACCAGAAGCCATGCAGGTCGGTGGTCGACCAGCGCCACAGCGCGTCGTAGTCGGCGAAGGCCAGGCCGCGCTGATCCTGCAGCCAGCGCTGGTAGAGGGCGATGCGGGAGGGTCTCATGCCGGTCTGTCCTTGACGTCGATGTAGCGCCAGATCTCGCGCATGAAGGGGTGGCGCCAGTAGCCGCGCGTCCACGGCTGCACCAGGTCGACCACCACCGAATGCATGTGCACCTTGTAGGGCATGTAGGCGGCCAGCAGGTTCTTGGCCTGGCGCATCACCGCTTCGCGCTCGGGCCCGTCGGGCAGCGCGCGCTGGCGCTCGAAGAGGCGGTCGAAGGCGGGCAGCGCGAAGCGCGGGTCGTTGCTCTCGCTGGCGTTGGGGCTGTAGGCGATGCCGAGGAAGAAGCCGCCGTCGGGCGAGGTCGCGCCCCAGGTGTAGCCCCACATCATCATCGTGCCGGCGCGGCTCTTCCTCAGCAGCTCGGGCCAGGTGGCGACGTCGAATTCCATCTTCAGGCCGATGCCGTCCATGGCGCGCCGCCACAGCTCGTTGCTGCGGCGGTCGACCTGGTTGCTGGTGCTGGACATGCGCAGCACCAGCGGCTGGCCGTCGGGCTGCTCGCGCCAGCCGTCGCCGTCGCGGTCGACGTAGCCGTACAGGTCGAGCAGGGCGCGGGCGCGTGCCGGGCTGTGCTTGCTCATCTCGCTCTTGTAGCCGGGCTCGAAACCCAGCGTGAAAGGCGGCACGGTGGACTGCGCCGGCATGCCGAAGCCGCCCCAGACATGGCGGATGTAGGCGGCGCTGTCGTAGGCCAGCGCGATGGCGCGGCGCAGCGCCACCTTCTCGGGCGCGTAGCCGCCGACCAGCGGGTGCTCCATGTAGAAGAAGTTCATCGTGATCGCCGGCTGCAGCTGCGCCTGCAACCGCATGCCCCGCTTGGCCAGGTAGGGCGCCAGCGTCCCGCCGGGCGCGGCCAGCGTGCGGAAGTCACCGGGCACGTTGAGCCAGTCGTAGCTGCCTTCCAGGAACGACAGCCAGCGCGGCTGCCCCTCGTCGACGACGTCGATGACGACGCGGTCGACGCGCGGCAGCGTCTGGCCCTGCAGCTCCCTGGCGATGGCCTGCGCCACGGGCTCGTCGGCCGGCGTGCCGGCGTAGCGGTCGCCGCGGTAGGCGGCCGAGCGCTCGAGCTCGATGCGCGAGGCGCGGCGCCAGGCCTTCAGCCTGAACGGCCCGGTGCCCACGGGGTGGGCGCCGATGTCGTTGCCGTAGAACTCGACGACCTCGCGCGCCACCGCGCCCAGCATCACGTTGTCGGCCAGCAGCCAGACGAAGCGCGGGTCGGCCACGCCCAGGCGCACGCGCAGCGTGTGGCGGTCGGGTGCGCGCACGCCCTCGACCTCGGTGTCGTAGTCGAAGGGCTGGCGCGTCTTCAGCGCCCGTTCGCGCAGCGCGTCCAGCCCGGGCAGCTTCAGCGACTCGAAGAGGTAGAGGTCGCTGGAGTTGTACTTCGGGTCGAAGAAGCGCTTGAGGGCGTAGACATAGTCCTGCGCCACCAGCTCGCGGCGCCGGCCCTTGAAGGCCGGGTCGTCGGCGAAGAAGATGCCGGGGCGGATGCGCAGCGTGAAGCTGCGGCCGTCGGCCGAGACCTCGGGCAGCGCCTCGGCGGTCTGCGGCTGCAGGCGCACCGGGCGCGCCAGGTAGTCGTAGGCCAGCGGCGCTTCCAGGATGTGGGCGATGACGGTGGCCGAATTGGCGTCGCTGTTGGTCTGCGTGGGGTCGAAGCTGACCTCGGCCGAGGGGAAGGCCACGCGCAGCGTCCGGCCTGCGGTGGCGGACCCTGCCGCCAGCGGCGCCGCGCCGGGCAGCGCGGCGCCGGCGGCCAGCAGGCTGCGGCGCTTCACCCCAGGGGCGGTCGGCGGTCCATGTCGATGTCGACGCGGTGCCACCAGTCGTTCCAGAACAGCGGCCGTCGGTAGCCGATGAGCCAGGGATGGGCGAGGTCGTTGACGTAGCGGTGGGCATGGGTCTTGTAGGGCGCCCAGGCCACCGCGAGCCGCTTGGCCTCGGTCATCGCCGCCAGCCGTTCCGGGCCGTTCGGCAGCGTCGACATCCGCTCGTAAAGATCGTCAACCGCCGCCATGCGGAAGCGTGCGAAGTTCTGGCCGCCGATCTGCTTGCTGTGGTAGCGCTGGAAGGCGCCCTGGCCGTCGGGGTCGGCGGCCAGGCTGCCCACGCCCCACATCTGCAGCTTGCCTGCGCGCGCCGCCTTGAGGTTTTCGGGCCACTTGGCGGTGACGAACTCGATGCGGATTCCCAGCGCTGTCATGTCGCGCTTCCACTGTTCGTCGAGCTGCCGGGAGAGCTGGTCGGGTTGCGTCGCCTTCCTCAGCAGCAAGGGGCTGCCGTCGGGCAATTCGCGCCAGCCGTCGCCGTTCTTGTCGACATAGCCGAACATGTCCAGCAGGGCCTTGGCCCTGGCCACGCTGTACTCACCGTTCTCGCTCTTGAACGCGGGGTCGTAGCCCCAGAGGTTGGGCGCCACCGGCGACTGCGCCGGAATGGCCTGGCCGCGGCGGACGATGCGGATCTCGCGCTCGACGTCCACCCCCAGCCAGATGGCGCGACGCAGCGCCACCTTGTCGGGCGTGTAGCCGCCGAAGACCGGGTCTTCCATGTTGAAGAAGGTCACCAGCGAGTCCGAGCGCAGCGTGCGGTAGCCCTGGACGCCCTGGTGCGCCAGGTTCGGCGCCACCTTGCCGCCGGGCATGGCGATCGAGATGAATTCGGCCGGCAGGGCCTCGATGAAGTCGCTGGCGCGTTGCAGGAAGGTCAGCCAGCGCGGCTGCGCCTCCTCGATGATCGAGATCTCCACGCGATCGACCATCGGCAGTCGCCGGCCCTTGAGGCGGGCGAGGAGGGCCTGGCCCTCGAGATCGCCGGCGGCTGGCTCGCCGTCGTAGAGCACTTCACGGTACTCGGGGTTGCGCTCGAGCGCGATGAACGAACTGCGCCGCCACTGCACGAGCTTGAAGGGGCCGGTGCCCACCGGATGGGCGGTGATGTTCTCGCCGTAGTACTCGACGACCTCGCGGGCCACTGCCCCGGTCAGGTCTCCGCCGGCCAGCGTCGTGATGAAGCGCGGGCTGGGCTTGGGCATGCGGAACTGCAGGGTGTAGCGGTCGAGCGCACGCAGCCCGTCGATCGGTCGGTCGTAGTCGAAGGGCTGCTTGCGGTCAATGGCCTGCTTGCGCAATTCGGCCAGGCCCAGAAACTCGAAGTCCGCAAAGAAGGACCAGGCCGGGCTCTTGAACACGGGGTCGGCAAATCGCTTGAAGGCGTAGACGTAGTCCGCTGCCGTCAATTCGCGCCGCACACCCTTGAAGGCCGGGTCGCTGGCGAAGTAGATGCCGGGCCGTACCTTGACGGTCCAGGTGCGGAAATCCGCGCTGGTCTCGGGCATGCCGTCGGCCGTCAGGGGAATGATCTTGAAGGGCCGTGCCAGCGCGTCGTACTGGTACAGGCCCTCGAAGATGTGCGGCGTGAGGATGCGCGAGTACAGGTCCTGGATCTGCGCCGGGTCGAAGCCGGTCTCGGCGACCTGGAAGGCATACCTCAGCACCTTCTTCGACTGCGCCGGGGCGGCCCGCGCGGCGGGCCAAGCCAGGGCGCTGGCGCCGGCCAGCGCCAGCGTCTCCCGCCGCTTCAATGCGCCTCCGCCACGGCAGCCGGCGCCGGCGCGCCCTTGCGTCTTGCGAGCTCGTTCATGTCGATGTC